>NZ_JBHIND010000002.1:0-41685 GCF_042194695.1 Bartonella sp. CM86QHHN | reverse complement strand
ATTAGACATATCTGTAGCATTTTTATCTTCTGTCGAGATTGGCAAAAAATCTGTTCCTGTAGGACTGGAGGAAAAGATAATAGAGCTTTATGGTTTAGATAAAGAGAAGGCTTCTCTCTTAAAAAAAGAAGCCTATTCTTGTCGAAAAAGCATCATCATAAAGCCTTCTACTCCGTTGCAACGTGAAACTGTTGTTGCGTTTATGAGACTTTTAGATGGCTTACATCAAGAAGCGTTAGCAGACTTCAAAGAAACATTAGAAACATTGTGCGAAGCGTGCTTTATAGAGAAATGTTAGAAAATCCTATTCCCTTAACTTTATTAAGGTATCCCTCACTTAAAAAAACATATGTAAAATCAATAAATTATTGTTGATATAAAATGCAATGGTGGGCGTGACAGGGATTGAACCTGTGACCCCTACGATGTCAACGTAGTGCTCTCCCGCTGAGCTACACGCCCATTCATTGATGTTGCATACACCATATAGAATGCCAAACGTCAATGCCTAATTTCATTTTCTCTTTCAACAGATGCAAATAACTTTAAAAAATACTTTTTAAGCAGCAATAAGGATTTTTTCAACCTCATTGACGAGTTCACGTAAGTGAAATGGCTTAGAGAGAACCTTTGCATCAGGAGGGGTATCACTATTTGAATTGAGTGCTACTGCTGCAAAACCCGTAATGAACATTACTCGTAAATCAGGGTCAATCTCAGTAGCACGTCGTGCGAGTTCGATTCCGTCCATCTCTGGCATCACAATATCAGTCAGGAGAAGGGAAAATGGCTCTTCTTGTAAACGTTCATATGCGCTAATACCATTATCGAAATCGGCGACTTCGTAGCCTGCACGTTCTAGGGCTTTTACGAGAAAGCGACGCATATCGTTATCATCTTCTGCGAGCAGGATTCGTTTCATGATTATGTTCCAATGGCTCCATTTGTCAGAGTTTTGCCGCATCAATTATACAATATAGAGTATTTAGAAAAAAGATGGTAAAATGCTCATAATTGAAATGAATGGCAAAATGGTTAATTCTTACATTCTTATTCAGAATACAGCATATTCGTTGTGAGTTGGTTAAATTCGAAATATATGTGATTTTGAAAAAAGAAGGGGGGCTCTAAAACTTCTAAGATGATTCATTGCTATCTTTTCTTTTAAATTTGCTGATTATTATCAGAATTCCATTAAAAAACTTATGAAAACCATTATTGTAGGGACTTCCTATATCGAGAAATTAAAAGAATATTATGTTAATTTATTGTTTTTAAAAAGTTCTCCTAAGAAATAGAAATTTTATAGTTATTTGTTTTTATAGAGATTTGTAATAAATATTATAAATGCGCTTTATTTCCAGTTTTTTTCCTTAAATAGATGAAAAATATTGTTTTCCTAGATATAATATTAAATTATCACTTAATAACAGATCAAAAATAGTATTTTGATGCTTTATTTATAAATATGTATCATGTTATATTAAGATAGATTTATTATTTTTATTTATATAAATAGTTTTTTATTAAGTTATTTTTTATGATATAAAATAATATTGTTTAATGTAATGATATACTTTGTATATTAGTTTTTTTATTAGAATGCGTGGTGAATATTTAGGTCATGGCTTGTCTGTAGAGGCTAGAAAACGAATCATATGAGTGGTTGGAAAGTAAAATCCATTATATTAAAAAGTGTTTGTAGATCCAATGCTCGTAGAAAATTTCTTTTTTGATAGGGCGGAGCGGAAATTAAGGTTTAGTGTTATTTTACAGATACATTATCGGGAATAAATGCATCAAATGCAGCCCAAAATTGCTTTTTATAATCTTCGTTAACCATAATTGTATCCAGTTCAGCGCCTGTAATAGTAATACTTTCTGTCAGACGTGTGTGTTGGCATAATTGCTGCACTTCAATGTTGTTTGCAATATTATTTTGATTGGCAAGAATAAAGAGTGTTGGGATTCGTAAATCTCCATGAAGTACATTTCTCTTCACAGAATCAATCGCATTAAATACTGATGCTATCCATTGGGATGTTGGGGGCTTAATGGAAGAGAGCGGCACTTTATGTATGTGTCCCAATTGTATATTTTTTTGTTTTGTTTTGTTTAATTTTTTACCATCTTTCGCTGGTATAAAGCCAAGACCTATATCAGAAAGAAATTGTGTTAATTTATGTTGAAAACCATTTGTTTTATTGCCGAATGGAGCAAAAAGGGGAGAAACACAGAGCAATCTATTAAACTGATGATTAATGAGATCTAATCCGCTAAGTGCTATCAATCCACCTATGCCGTAGGCAAGCATAGAGTAAGGTGGCGGACAATTAGGATAAACAATATTTTTAAGAAATTTATATAAGTCATTAATATCGTTATTTATATCAAAATAATGATGTCTGTTTTGTTTTCTTATCTTGAGGGATGTTTTTTCTTGATCAAACCAGTCAAATATTGCTGTATGAAAACCGCGTTTAGAAATTTCATTTATTAATAAAAAATATTTTTCTAAAGCATTTGCGTAGCTTTTGAGAATAACAATTGTTCCCTTAGATTTTTCCACCTCAGGATATGTTATAGCAAAACGAATTTCATGATCTATTGCTATTTTAAGAGTACCATGATGGACATTAAGAGGAGTGGCCCCCCAGTCTATGGGATAAAGAGGTGTTTCCAATTGAAATCCTTTACAGTGTATTTGCTGCTTAGTGCTTTGACATTTATGTAATGAAGAAAAAGGATTTAAAAAGGGGTATATTGCTTTTTAGATAGTTTTTATCAATTTAGGTCCCAAAGAGTTGAAATAAAGAAAAACGATTACTAGATAATATAGTGCGGTTGCCATGATGGGGCCGCAGGTTCACAAGTAAGTTTGCCATGTGGGAACTTTGTGAATTAGTTATAAATTATAGTCGCTCTAGAGGAGGGCAATATTATGCGTCAAGTAGATTTTTCACCATTTTATCGTTCCACAGTAGGTTTTGATCATCTTTTTAACTGGTTTGATTCTAGAACACAACCAGACGAAGTTTCTTCTTATCCCCCTTATAATATCGAGCGTTTAACTGAAGATTCTTATAGAATTTCTATGGCTGTTGCTGGTTTTTCTCAAGATGAAATTGATATTGAAACGCATTGTAACCAGCTGATCGTTAAGGGAGACAGAAAGTCTAAAAATGATGATGAAGAGCGAGAATTCCTTTATCGAGGTATTGCTTCGCGTGCTTTTGAACGGCGTTTTCATTTGGCTGATCATGTTAAGGTTATTGGGGCAGAACTTGGAGATGGGCTTCTTCATATTCAGCTTAAAAGGGAAATGCCAGCTGAATTAAAACCCAAAAAGATAACCGTACAGATGTCACCATCCATTACAAAAAATGATAACAGCGACGTTATCGTGTAAAGAAAATTTAGAAAATATGAGATCGGATAATTATAAATTTTTCTGAAAAATAAAAAACGCGAGGCAAAAGGTCTCGCGTTTCGTATGTGTTTTCCTAAGAACGAAGCGCATTTTAATAAAAAAGCTTATCTCGAATTTATGATAAAATATCATTGCACATTATTCTACGTTGAAGAAAAAGTTCATGTGTGTGCAATTGAAATGCATAATGATTCACTTTTTAAGTAAGCTTATTTATAGCATTTTAAAAATGGTCGGAGCGGCGGGATTTGAACCCACGACCCCTTGACCCCCAGTCAAGTGCGCTACCAAGCTGCGCTACGCTCCGAGTTCGTGTAAAACGATTAAATGACTGTTTCTTTAAAGGCAAGAGAAAAAATAAACAGAATAAAATCTAAAATGCTCTTGCACTTAGAGCTTTTGAAAGTAAAAATTTTGGACATCAATATTTTGTTGTTAATTCAAGATAAATAACGAATTTGTAAAATTCTTTGTGATCATTAAATTTTTAGCTCTATAGTTAATAGATGTATGCATTTAATTACTTTTGAGATTGTGAGGAGGGGGGTAAGATTGGTGTAGAAGGTATGAATTGGAGCAAATGAGTGCTGAAGGTATATTTTTTTCTTACCTAATCGTTACTTTTCTAAAAAGATAAAGATTTTCAAAAGAAGAGGAGTGAATATATGGTTTTGAAAAGTTTTCGTTTTTTAGAGTTTTATAGACGAGGTATTTTCATTTTATATGGATAAAAAATTGTAAGTTCTGGATTGTATAATCACAAATCTCGTTTTACGGGTATGTATTTTTATCCAAATAAACAAGATCAGAATGCTTTAATTTATGTTTTGTTGTTTTTTTTCTAAAATATCAGATAAAATATTATAGAGGAAAAACTTTCAAAGTGTCTATTGAACTAAGAAAAGAGTAAACTATGAGCCGTTTTTCGGTAATAAATTTGACGCAAGCAGCAGTGGATCGTGTTAAAGCGATTATGGATGCAAAAGATGCACAGGGTATTCTTGTTGGTATCAAAAAAGGTGGTTGTGCAGGGATGGAGTATACAATTACTCTTGTCAAAGAAAAGGGGATAGATGCGGATGTTGTTGAAGTGAATGGTGCCCGTGTTTTTGTAGCACATGATGCGGTATTATTTTTATTAGGGACGCAGATGGATTATGAAGTGACAACGCTGCGGTCTGGTTTTATCTTTAAAAATCCTAATCAAGTTTCAGCATGCGGGTGTGGAGAATCGGTGGAACTTCGTCCTGCTACGCAGGATCAATATAAAACAAATTGAGCTGAGCTAAATTATAATTTAGTAATTTTAGAGGGGCTTATTCTTTTAGGTAGAAGAAATCTACTATTTTTTATTGTTCATTTTTAGCTTGCTTCCAAAGTGCTTCCATTTCATTCAAGGATGCGTCAGTGAGTGTTTTAGATTGAGTGGATAGCTTTTCTTCAATATAGGCGAAACGATTTCGAAATTTTATATTCGTTTTTTTTAATGCTTTTTGTGAATCAATCGCTAAGTGGCGCGCGAGGTTAAGGAGTATAAAGTAGAGATCTCCAAACTCTGCTTCTATCTCTGAGTTTTGTTTATTTTTGATGGCTTCTTTGAGCTCTTCGAGTTCTTCTTCTATTTTTTCAAAAACTTTATCACTTTTTTGCCAATCAAAACCTACTTTAGCTGCTGCTTCTTGTAAAGCAAGTGCCTCTTGGTTTGCTGGCTGGATTTGTTTTACTTTTGCGAGTATGCTTGTGGAGGAATTGTTGTTTTTTTCTTCGCACATTCTTTTTTGTTCAACCTGTTCTCTTTTTTTTATATATTCCCACTCCTCTTTTATAAATCCTCGTTTTTTTTGCTCGGTATTTCCAAAAACATGAGGATGGCGTCGAATCATTTTTTCTGTGATTGCATAAACAACATCTTCAAAAGTAAAGCTGCCTTCTTCTTGTGCTATGGTAGCATGATAGACAACTTGTAAAAGAAGATCCCCAAGTTCTTCACAGAGATCCTTTCGATTCTTTCGTTCAATGGCATCGATGACTTCGTAAACTTCTTCGAGCATATAGGGTATGAGGGATTCAAAAGTTTGTTTTTTATGCCAGATACAACCATTATCAGAGTTTCGTAATGCAGTGATAATTGCAGTGAGATCTTTGATATCTTTTGAGGCTAACATTTTGCACTTCCTTTGTAAGCAATAGAGCTTATGTTAGATGTCCCAACGTCTATGTAACCACATCCATTGTCCAGGATATTCACGGACCCAAGATTCAACAATATCATTTAATTTTTGCGTAGAAGCAGCTATATCGATATCATTTTTTTCATCACGTGGAAGTTCTACATGTTCATATAACTCTAAACGATGACGTCCACTAGGCAAACGAATACAACGTGCTGGATAAATATCACAGTCATATTGTCGAGCAAGTTTTATAATTAAGGGGTTTGTTTTAAGAGGTCTGTTAAAAAATGTTCCCATGATACCGCGGCGAAATTTTTGATCAACGAGCATACCAACATTTTCACCTTCTTCTAATTTGGCTGCTAATGCCCATGCTGCTCCGGCCTTGGAGGGAACAAGGTGTCCCATAGAAGTTTGTCGTGCTTTAAGGATTCGTTTGGCAACATAGGGATTATTGGGTGGTCTAAATAATACTGTAACATTAAGATCAAAACTTTGTGCACAAATAGGCAGAAGTTCAAAATTTCCAGTATGTGCGGTGAAAAAAATATGTGGTTTTTTTTCATTTTTTAATCGCTCAAATATTTCAGTGCCTTTAACCTCAATGAAACCTGGCTCGTCTGCATGAGGATCAAAATCAAAAATTTTATCAAGAAAAATATATTCGGCTAGGAAACGTCCTATATTTTCCCACATTTCTATTGCAATCGCACGGAGTTCTTGCTCTGTTTTTTCTGGATATGCACTCCTAAGGTTTGCGAGTGTGATTTGATGACGATGTACAAGGGGACCAATTTTTTTTGCTAACCAAGCAAAAAAAGAAATTCCCATTTTGGCTGGAAAACATTTTAGAATAAATAAAGAACCAAAGAGTAGATATGCCCATAACAAGTAGGATATTTTTTTAGCTATAATTTTAATACGATATATGAGATTTTTAAGAGAAAGCTTCATCATGATTTAATCGATTTTAAGGATAATTTTACCAAAAACATCACGACTCTCCATTCGTTTTAAAGCTGTATCAATTTCATCCAGCCCAACAATTGTATCAATGACAGGGTGTACGGCTTTTTGTGCCATTTTTTGCATGGCATTTTTCATATTTTCCATACGGCAGCCAAATGAACCGAATATTTTAAGCTGTTGCTGGAATAATTGCATGAGATTTATTGGTGCTGAAACACCAGAGGTAGAACCGCAAGTCACTAAGCGTGCTCCTTTTTTCATACATAACAGAGAACCGTTCCATGTATCGACACCAACATGCTCAAAAACAACGTCAACACCTTTTTTTTGGGTTAATTTACGCACTACACCTTCAAAACGATCTTTACGATAATTAATCACATGATCTGCCCCAAGAGAGTGCGCTTTTGCAATTTTTTCATCTGAACCTACAGTTGTGATAACTGTACAGCCCATGTGTTTTGCAAGTTGAATGGCTGCAGAACCAATACCTGAGCCACCAGCCTGTACCAGGATTGTTTCTCCTGCTTGTAGTTTTGCGTTATCGAAAAGCATATGTTCTACGGTACCAAAAGTAATTGGAGCAACTGCTGCTTGCAATTCATCACATTGGGGAGGTGATGGAACTAATAAACGTGCTGGCAAATTGACAAGCTCACACGCAAATCCATCAAGGTGAAAACCATAGACTCCCTTTACATTACTGCAAAGATTATCCCGTCCTTCATGACAAGCTTGGCATACTCCGCAGGTTTGTGCACCATAAATTGAGACAATCTGTCCAAGTTGGAGATGTTCAACGCCATCTCCTATTTGTATAACCTCACCAGAGGCTTCTGCACCAATGATGAGTGGCATTTTTCTTTTCGCAAAAGCCATGCCACGCCATCCCCATACATCAATATGATTAAGAGCAACGGCTTTTATCCGCACAGTTACTTCACCTATACTAGGTGAAGATGGCGGGGAAATATTGGTGATTTCAAGCCGACGATCATCGAAGAGTTGCAGTGCACGCATTATCATCCCCCTTAAATAATTATTGGTTAGCGTTATAAAATTTTATTATTACAGGATTATCCTTTATATGCAGTGATAACAAGACTCATATTTTGACCACCAAATCCAAATGAGTTTGACAAAACCGCATTGACACAGGACTTACGGCTATGATGAGGAACAACATCTAAGGGGATAGTAGGGTCAGGGTTATCATAATTTATTGTTGGTGGAAGTATTCCCGATTGAATGGTTAAAAGCGAAAAAACCGCTTCTATTGCACCAGCAGCAGTTAATGTATGCCCAATCATTGATTTATTAGAAGAGACAGGAATATGCTCTAAAAGATCACCGAATACTGTTGATAATGCAAGATATTCCATTTTTTCATTTTCAGGTGTTGAAGTTCCGTGGGCATTAATATAGTCAATTTCATTGATGGTTATTTTTGCATCGTCTAAAGCTTTGCGAACGGATTCAATTGCTGGTGATGCATCGGGTTTTGAACGTGTACGGTGAAAGTCATCGGCGGTTTCTCCACAGCCAGCTAAAATTCCTAAAACTGTAGCATTACGGTTTAATGCGCTTTGAAGAGATTCAAGAACAAGAGCGCCTGAGCCTTCTGCCATAACAAAACCATCTCGATCACGGCTAAAGGGTTTTGCTGCTTTTTCTGGAGGCTCATTCTGAGTTGAAAGAGCAGATAGTAGCGAAAAACGAATAAGAGATTCTGCTGAAACTGATCCATCTGTCGCAATTATGAGAGCTCTATTTGTCTCTCTCCGTCTAATAGACTCAACACCTAATTGAATTGCTGTTGCACCAGATGCACAGGCAGTGGAAAGTGTAACAGGAAGTCCTTTTGTGCCAAATGTTTTTTGAAGTTTTTCTGCAATTGCACCAAATTGTGTGGATTCAAAAAGCGTCTCATGGAGTTTATCCTTACAGACTTTAAGAAGATGTGCATAAGAAGGCTCATTATTGAATTCTTCCTCTTGATCAAGACTAAAACGTGCTTTCCATTCAAGTTCAACAGGAGGAGCAGCTAGAAAGAGTGGTCCATTAAAGTTTTTTTTATCAATAGCAGCTTGTTCTAAAGCTTCTTCAGCAGAAAGATGTGCAAGCTTCTCAGAGAGAGCTGAAGCACCAAGTGTACTTTCTTTAAGAAAATCAATTGTTCCAGCAATATATGTATTTAATCCCTCAACGGGAAAACGTGTTATTTTGTGGATACCACTTACACCGCTTGTTAATTTTTGCCAATTTTCATGTTTCCCTTGTCCCAGTGATGTGACAATGCCTGCACCAGTTATTGCTACAAGTGGACGCCCAAAATGATCATGATATTTCACTATAGAAATTCCCCTTCAAACAGCAGTAAGACGCACAATACCTTCAGCTCTTTTTATACCAATCGTTGTAACAAATATTTCACGTACTTCTTTAGAAAAAGGTTTTTCATGAGGACTTAACACTGGAAAACCGCGTTTTTTTTCAATTGAAAGTGCTGCAAGAGCTAGAGCTAGAGGAAATTGTGCTTCCCGCATATAACCAAATAATGTTGTAATGCCACGGTAAGATAGATCAGCATTATCAAGAGCATTTTGTTCTGCTTTTGTTGCTTCGTGAGCTCCTGAGGCTGCTGAAATGGCTAAGGCAGATTTAGCGCCCGCAGTTTTTAACATTGTTGCAATTGAATCTCTAAGTGGAATTTTGGTTCTATCTGTTTGGTCTGTAATAATTTGGCTAATTTCAGCATAAGCACGTGCGTTGCGTTTTTTGGCATGTTCTCCACTTTCAATAACTAGGAAGATCCCAGCAGAACCTGCTATGACACCGCCGCCTGGATAGATTCCACGATCCCACACTGGGCTCCATCCATTATGGGTTAAAAGACCACCAAGCTCATGCGCCAACAACATATCATAACTTTGTGCATTATAGGAACTTCCTACAAGAGCATGGGTACTTTGACCTGATTTAATACGAGCTACAGCAATTTGAAGTGCAGAAAGACCACTGCCTTCTTCTCCCATAAATGTACGAGATGATCCAGTGACTTTATGAACAATTGAAATGTTTCCTGCCAAAAGGTTTGAAAGTTGTGCCAAAAATAATGTTGGACGAAGTTCAGTTGAAAGAGCAACATTTAACATAGAAGCATGATCGGCAACAGCGCGCGCTTTAGAAAGAATCTGTGTATCAACAGTAATATCACGTTCTCCCCCACTTGCCGCTACGATCATATCCATTGTTGAAGTGAGTTGTTCATTATTTTTCATGCCGGCATCATCAAGAGCAAGACCAGCCGCATAGGTACCAAGACGCTGCCATGTTCCCATTTGCCGTTGATCACTTTTTTTAGGAATTTGTAAACTCCAATCAATTTCGGGCAATTTATGAACCGTGTAAGGTGAAAAAGTTGTATAATCTAGGTTTGGTGTACGGATTGGATCATTTAAGAGATTCCAATGTTGATCAGTTCCTTCCCCCAGAGAGCTTATGAGACCTATACCAGTGATGAATACAGATTGATCATGCATGGCGAAAAAACTACTCGGCCTGTTTTAAGGCAACGAGATCATCAATTTTTGCACAAAGGTTTTTAAGAACAAAGTATTCTTCTGTTGCAACGGTACCTTCGTTGACTTCTTGTGTCCATTGTTCTAGAGGGACTTTTATTCCAAAAGCTTTATCAATAGCGAAAACAATATCAAGAAAATCAAGACTGTCGATTCCTAAATCGTCAATTGTATGACTCTCAGGTGTAATTGTATTGCGATCAATTTCACTGATTTCTGCAATGATATCAGCAACTTTATCAAACGTGGAAGGCAATGTACGGATTCCTTATTATAGAGTTAGTAAATTCAAAATACATTTAATATTGTTCTTCTAGCCTTTTTTCTCTTTAAAAAAAAGACTTAATCCAGAATATAGCTGTCTTTATCTATAGAGAAAAGAGGTTTACAGTACATGAAATACTATATCTCAATATTTAAAAAACTTTGAAATTTTATTACGCATTTATTTTACGAGACTATTTTTTCTATTGGCAGCAAGGACAGCAAGGGCTGTTATATTAACAACTCCCCGGGAAGTTACTGAAGGTGTTAAGATATGGGCGGGACGTGCTGCCCCGATTAGAATAGGACCAACATGGAGTGCATTTGTGAGGCTTTTAACAGTGTTGAGCGTGATATTGGCTGAATCAAGTGTTGGAAAGACAAGCAAATTAGCTTCACTTTTAAGACGAGAATTAGGAAAAACACGATCACGAAAAACTTTGGAAAGGGCAGCATCAGCATGCATTTCACCATCTGCTTCTAAATCAGGGTGTAATTTGGCAAGAATTTCTGTTGCACGTCGCATTTTACGCGCACTTTCTGTGTTTTTAGAACCAAAGTTTGAGTGTGATAATAAGGCTGCTTTTGGTGTTATTCCAAATGCTTCAACTTCTTGAGCTGCCAACACAGTCATTTCAGCGATTTCTTCTGCAGAAGGATTTTCATTGACGTAAGTATCTGTAAGGAAAAGAGTACGTTGTTGAGAGATAAGCAAACTCATAGCAGAAAAACGGTGAACATGAGGATCAAGACCGATAATTTGTTCAATCAATTCAAGTTGACGTTCAAAGCGTCCTTCTAAGCCGCAAATCATTGCATCTGCTTCTTCACGCATAACGGCAAGGGCAGCAATAGCCGTTGTTGATGTTCTCACTACTGTTTTTGCCATTTCAGGCGTAACACCACGCCTTCCTGTATAATGAAAAAATAAATTAACATAATCACGAAAACGTGGATCATCTTCAGGGTTTGTTAATTCAAAATCTATACCGGGACGAATTCTTAAACCAAAGCGTTTTAATCTTGCTTCTACGACATGTGGACGGCCGATAAGGAGGGGCGTTGCTGTTTGTTCTTCAATGACAACTTGTGCCGCACGAAGGACGCGTTCATCTTCACCATTGGCATAGATGACGCGTTTACGTTTTGCTGTTTTTGCTGCAGCAAAAACAGGTTTCATTGTTAAACCAGAAAGAAAGACAAATCGATTGAGGATATCATAGTAGGCCTCCATATCTTCAATGGGACGAATGGCAACACCAGTTGTCATTGCTGCTTTAGCAACAGCGGGGGCAATACGCAGTATTAAACGCGGATCAAAAGGAGAGGGGATTAGATAGTCTGGTCCAAAATTGGGTGGTTCTTTTGAGTATGCACGTGCTACAACATCTGAAGTTTCTTCACGTGCAAGGGCAGCAATCGCATGAACAGCGGCCATTTTCATTTCTTCATTAATTGCACTAGCACCTACGTCTAATGCACCACGGAAGATATAGGGAAAACAAAGGACATTATTAACTTGATTGGGATAATCAGAGCGTCCTGTGCAGATCATTGCATCTGGTCGTATAGAGCGTGCTTCTTCAGGCATAATTTCTGGTACTGGATTAGCCAGTGCTAAAATGAGTGGATTTTGAGCCATTCTTTTAAGATATTCAGGCTTTAAAACACCACCTGCAGATAGGCCTAGAAAAATATCCGCATCATCAATAATATCAGATAAAGTTCGTGCGTCCGTTTTTTGTGCGTAATTGATTTTCCAACGATCCATAAGGGTCTTGCGACCTTCATAAACAACTCCCTCTAAGTCACTAAGCCAAATATTTTCAACTTTTGCCCCAAGACGAACCAAAAGATTAAGGCAAGCGAGGGCAGCAGCACCTGCACCTGAGGTAACTATTTTTGCATTTTCAATTTTTTTTCCTGAAAGATTTAAGGCATTTAATACAGCCGCAGAAACAATAATGGCAGTTCCATGTTGGTCATCATGAAAAACTGGAATTTTCATTTTAGCACGAAGCTTTTCTTCGATGTCAAAACATTCAGGAGCCTTAATGTCTTCAAGATTAATACCACCAAATGTAGGTTCTAAAGTCGATACCGTTTGTACCATTTGTTCTATATCGGATGCATCAATTTCAATATCAAAGACATCAATATTCGCAAATTTTTTGAATAAAACGGCTTTACCTTCCATAACTGGCTTTGAAGCAAGAGGGCCAATATTTCCTAAACCAAGAACAGCAGTTCCATTGGATATAACAGCGACTAAATTAGAACGGGAGGTATATTGAGCAGCAAGATTAGGATCTTCATGAATTGCAAGACATGGTGCAGCAACACCTGGAGAATAAGCAAGAGCTAAATCACGTTGGTTATCAAGAGGTTTTGTTGCTTGTATTTCCAATTTTCCAGGTTTAGGGTACTGGTGATAAAAAAGTGCGGCACTGTCAAGTTCAGCTTTTGGTGAACTGAAATCACTATTTCGTTCTCTAGACATTTTTATGATATCCAAGTTAGCGTATGTGTATATGAGATGTTCCATCTACGATAAGGTTTTGTCCACTAATAGATCCTCATTTCTCTGAATATCAAAATGCATGAGTATGAGAAAACTCTTCTGGATCGTAAAACCAGTTTGATGATTCTTTTTGTTTGTGTGCATGAATAATTTCATTGATAGAAGCACGATTAGTTTTTTCTTTCCTTAATAAAACGCGTAAAAATTGATTAGTCTACAAACGAATAAAATATTACTAATAATTACATTACCAAGCCATTATTTTTTTTGCAATGCTTACAACTTAAGGAAAGAAAAGAAGAGTGTTTTCTATTAACTTCATCTTCTTTATTTAAATTTCTATAGGGAGGTAGAAGAAATTTTAAATAACAATTTGCAATTTATAAATTATTTTTGCAGCTATTTAAAAGGAAATTGGAACTTTAAAAATGGGAGTTGTTTTGTTTATTATTCAATTGAACTCTTAATAATGCAAACTTTATAATTTATAATGAATCATCTCGTATGTTGAATGAGAAATTTGAATACAATAAGATTCTTTTAGCTCAAACTCATCTAATATAATAAAAAATATTTACTTACATAATTCAAACGAGAGTAATATGTGGATAAAAAACATTAAAAAAAAATAAATAGAAGTGTTTCTATGAGCTATTTTAATACAAAAGCATGAATTTTTTTCACAATTAATAAAAATAATTATTACTGATTTTGTACCTTTATGAAACTATGAAAAATAAAGGAGTTAAGAAAAAGATAAGGAAATAGAAAACATGCTTTATCATTCTTAGAATGATACGTTGTTTGATAAGCCATTACGCTTCTTTAGGGTTATTGCTTAGGATATCAAAGAAAACCGCATGCCAATTATCCCAACCTTTGAAGTACAAAGCTACAGTTGAAAAAAAAGCATTCTATGATGAGCCATTAAAACAACTGGAGAGAGAAAGTGGAAAAAATATCTTTTTCCACTTTCTTATTTGTTATTGGATTCGACCACTTGCATGAGCAAGCATAGTATAAACTTTTCCGGTATCTGATATCAAGTACTTGCGAACTGAGTTGGAAGAGCCAGAACTGCGCGATATATCACGTAAGAGCTTTTCGAAATCTGTAACATATTGATTCACTGAACGTTTAAACCCAAAATCGCTCATATATTTTTTCTTAATCATTTCAAATATTTTTTGTCCATTTAAGGTATAAAGGCGTTCTGTTACGATGTTTTTTTGTCCACGTTGATAATGATCCCATAGCTCAACAATGGCATTGTGATTAATAGCTTGCACTATACCAGAAGCTAATGAATTAAGAGAGCAGTTTGCAGGAGATGGTTTTGTTTGCACTGATGTTAAAACATCATCACTAGGGGGAGCATCATAAAATGTTTCTTCACGTGAAGCTCTTTCTAAGAGATTTGATACCCATTTATTTGGTCTTTTTTTGCTTTGATCTTGTTGCAAAATAGGCTTAGGTGGCACAATCTTTTTAACAGACTCAGTGGAACTGTCACTTTTTTGATTAAACATTGATGATGTAGGAAATGCTGACATTAGCTGTTTTTGTGCGCTCTTTTGATCATTTTGTATAACACTGACTAAATCTTGTAACGCTGTAATCTGTTCATTCAAAGCTGTGCGAATTGTTTGCGTTGTTTCTTTTGTTTTTTCTGGAAGTTTTTTTACATTTTCATTGATATCATTATTAATCTTTGAAAGCTCTAAACGAACTTCATCAGCGGAGCGACGTATATCTTCTGCTGCTTCTGAAAAACGCGTTGATGCTTCACTAACAAGCTTATTAAGTGATTGTTGGAATGAATTTGTGGAGTTACGCGCATTCTTATCAGAGCGTTCAAGTGCTAAGTTGAAGATTTTTTCATAATGCCCAATCATTTGATTAATTTCATGAGACTTTGAAACAAGAGCATCGCTTAATACAGAAAGCGTATTATGTTTTTCTTCAAGTGTTGCACTAAGTGAATTTTCAGACTGTTCAAGAACATGAATAGTTTGGGAAAGTGTCTTTGCATGTTCACCAAAACTGCTCGTTATATGATTAATTTGTTCAAAGGTACTCTTTGAAAGTCCTTGCAGAATTTCAACATTAGTATTGAGCGCTTGATTTGAAGCTGACAAACGCTCTGCTACTTGGTCCGTGTTGCGGAAAAAATTATTCGTACTCTCATTAAACTGCCCATCAATATTTTGAACAGCCGATAATAAAACATTACTATTTTCGTGAAAATTGTAAATTGATTGATTCAACTGTGTTAAGATGGATGAGACATTATTAACAAGCTCTTCCTTCATAATCGTTATTGTTTGAAGTGTTTCAGAGTTAGCTTTGGTTAAGCTATTCACTAAAGATTCATTATGTGCATAAATTCTTTGTTCAGCATCTTGTGTGGAAAGAGAGAGTTGTTCACCGATATGCTGTGTTAAAGAATCAATTGATTCTGTCGTATTTTGCGCTGCTTGATTTAAGTGATTTGTAAGCTCTGTTATTTTTCCAACATGTTGTGAAATTTGTGTTGTTGTTTGATTTCCAGCATCTTCCAGACGGCTCGTTACATCAGAGAGCTGATATCCTAAATTATTTTTAAGATTTTGCATAGAGTGATGAAGAACATCACAGCGTTCATTAAGAACTTGTTCTATTGCTGTTGTTGATGTGTGAATAGTTTCATTCAATAATGCTTGTGCATTATGGCTGGCTGTTGCGAAAGCTTCGACAGTATGCGCTGTTTGTTCAGACAGAACTGACAGAACTTTTTCACTGGTATCATAAACAGTTTTTTTGACATTTGATACAATGCGATTGCCTGATTCTGAGAGAATATTTTCTGCTTGTGCAGTAACATTTGTAACAGATGAAAGAATTTGTTCACTCGTAGAAGAAAGAATATCAGAAGCTTTTATAATCTTATTATGCAGGTTATCTGTCACTGTATTAACAGAGTCTTCTAAGGTTACACGCATATTGTCAACACTGCTTTCCAGCGCTTGTTGAATTATCTGACTTTGCTCATTACTAATCATGAGAGACGTTTTTAATGTGTCAGAACGTTCCTCAATAACAGATGTTTGCATATCAATGGCTTCACAGATTTGGCTAAATTTTTCAGATAATGTTTCCTCTAGCGTTGTTGTCCGTTCAAAAATTTTGTGTGCACGATCTTCTAGATCTGTATCGAATGATTCCATACGTGTTTCAAGGGTTTCAAAGAAAACACCACTCGATTGAGAGAGAGTATTCTTTAAAATTTCGGCATGGCTTTCAAGGTTTTTGATATGATCTTGAACCGTTTCAGTAATGTTTTTATTATTGGCGACAATTGCACTCTCAACTAAATCTATTTGTTGTTTCAATGCAACATCGACACGTATATCACTTTTTGCAATGAGATTATGGATTGTTTCCATGCGTTGTTCAAGTGTGCGTGCTTGATCGGCAAGAACTTCATTGAGAGAAAAACTATTAATCGCTAAAGAATCGCGCAGAGCATCGGCACGGATATCAATATTTCTCGCTTGTGCTTCTAAAGCATCTTGGGTTGTATTACAACTTTGTACAATGACATCTTGTAACTTTTCAGTGCATTGAATGATGTTTGTAATATGATTTTCAGCTTGTTTATCAACGACTTGAACATTATCAGCCAAAACTTTTTCAATATGAGAAGTATTTTGGGACAAAACATCAATTTGATTTCTTAATGTATCCGCAATTTTATTTTTCTCGTTATCGAGCATGTCTGCCATAAGAGCTCGTTGATCAGAAAGTTGTACTTTAAAATCTTGTGAACGTTCTTGTATGATATCAACAATGGCATTGTCGACATATTGAATTTCTTCTCTCAGACTTTCCTTACTTTTATCAATTGCAGAAAGAATAGCTTCACGTCCATTTGTAAATGCATGGGTAATGTCTGCTGTTTTTTCTTGGAGGTTCTCATTTATTTTCAAGACATGAGCTTCCAAGAAGTTACCAAGTTTTTCAGCATTATCCTCTAAAGCCTGACTGCGTTCTATAAAGGAATCAATGATGGAATCACTATGTTCTTTAAGAGAAAGATCAACAGTTGCTAAACGTTGTTCAAAGGCTCCAATTGCTTGCGAGGTTACGTTATCAAATTTAGAAGAGAGTTTATGTGCTTGGTCGTCGAGCTTTAAGATCTTCTCATCAAAATTCTGTAGAGATTGATTATTACGATCAATAAGAGCTTTATCCAAGGCTTTAAACTTTTCATCAACAGCGTGCAAAGTTTGATCTGTTACTGCTTGTATATGTGTTGCAATTTTAGCAACATGTACTTCTGCTTTTTCAGCTGTTTCATTAAAAGTTTTTTCTATTTGTTTTTCATTATAATCAAATCGTTTTGCAAAACCATCAAAGTTTTTTCCTAATTCATGAAAAAATTCCGTGTTTTTCTGCTGAATTTGTGTTGTTGTTTTGTTAAATTTTTCAACAAGTTGATTTGTTACGCCATCACCGGCATAGGAAAGTTTTTCAACAAGGTCTTCACCTTGTTTTTGTAAAGTTTGAGAAAGGGTTTGTGCAAGCTTTTCAACATTGGTCACAATGTTAGAGGTAACCAAACCAAATTCATCACTCAGTTGTTCTTGGGTTCCTTTAATTGTTGATTGTACGCGATCTGCGTGATTCAAAATGGCTATGCGTTCATTACTCAATTCTTTGATTAATGTGTGAATGCGTGATTCATTCTCAGCATAGGCTTGTTCTAGATTGTGAACTTCACCTTGTATGATTGCTTCAAGTTCAACAGCACGTCCGAGGGTACGTTCAATACCTTCGTTCATTGCCGCTACTTCTTCACGAATGGTTTGCCCTATAGCAATAGCTTGTTTTTCAGATAGATGTTGTGGTTCACTAAGGCGCTGTGCAGCATTGGTCATAAGAAGCGCAATATTATGCAAGTCGTTTGAACGTTTTGTTAATTGAGCAACGCCCCAAGATATAAGGATAGGAATTGCTGTTCCGGCTGCTACAGCAAGTCCTGTTGGGGATGTAACAAAAGTGCTGATATTGGATAAGGAGCTGAGTCCGGTAGGTGCGAGTTTATGCGCAATAAAAGCTCCTCCCGTTGCCCATAAAGCACTAAGCGCTGTTGTATACCAGTAGACTCGAGAGGAAGAACGCTGCTTGAATGGTCCAAAATTTACAGGGGTTGTTATATCATCATTTGCAGGAAGAAGTTTTGTAGGCAATAATGTATTATGAACAGTTCCACCTGAAATATCAGGTGAAGGTTTTGGAGCAAAAAGCTGTTCAACAACGGATTTATCAACAACAGCTTCATCATGAATATTAGAAACAAAAGTTGACGTACCGTTTTCAGCAAAAAATTCTTCTTCTGCCATTGCAATTTTTTGAATCAGATCATCGACATTAACAACATTTTCAGAATTATTGGATGATATCGTTTCAAATCCTGTGTCATCGAAATCAAAGTTCATAGCTTTTGTGAGGGCTTCTTCAACTTCAACTTCAAATGTTTGCAATTTTGTTCTGCGTGCCATACTCGCCTCGTACTCTTACAGCCGGAAAAGGGATACGTTCTCTTCCACATAATTTCTACATACTAGCTGTTAATTATTTAGAAAGGAATATGCTTAGGGAAAAATTTTAAAAACTTATCAAGATAAAGTTAACGCGGTTTCTTGTACCCTGTTTAAAAATGTTATAAAATATAGTAAAAACAATTTATTATTTAAATCTAACTAAAACAAAAATACTGTTTACAACTTGTGTTTATAGAAAGCTTTATAAGCCGGCAGTCTTTGAAATAAGGACAATTTAATAGCGGTTATATATATAGTAAGGTGCGAATGTCTCTCTTTAATATCGACAATCGTTAATAAATGTTGTTGTCCGCTTACTTTTATTGATTCTAAACGAAGCAGATTTATCATCACATATAGTCTGTAATAGCTTAGGATGTATAAAAGTATGCCTTTGAATTGTAAGCTCATAAAAAAGTAAACGTGGAAAAATTTTTAATTTAATATAGCTTTTCGTAAGTTGTACTTTATTCTTGTCTTAAAGAGCTGTTTTTTCTCTAATTTCAGTTGTTTGTTGCTGAATTTTTAAGCTTCTACGTTGACAATTGGATATTTTTCAGTCGATATGCATGCACGAATATTTTATGCAATCTAGATAAAGGTGTAAGAATAATGGCAGAGCGATCACAACACCTGCAAGATGTGTTTTTAAATACGGTGCGTAAGCAAAAAATTTCCCTTACAATTTTTCTTGTCAATGGCGTTAAACTCACGGGTATTGTAACTTCATTTGATAATTTTTGTGTTCTTTTGCGCCGAGATGGACACGCGCAATTGGTTTATAAGCATGCTATTTCTACGATTATGCCTGGACAGCCTGTACAGATGTTTGAGGGTGAAAGTCCTGAGTAAACATATCATTTTAAGATAGACCTCTTATCCCATTTAAAAGTACTTAGATTGCTATGATAAATGAAAATGAGAGATTAGGAGGGGTATTTTCGCAGAATACAGGACAGGTGCGCGCACTTGTTTTGATACCGATTTTTCAAGAAAATAGAAGTGAAAGCTCTTTGAGAGAGTGTTCTATATCTTCTCGTGTTAAAGAATCATTGGGGTTAGCACGTGCTATAAGGTTAGAAGTTGTTAATTATGAAACGATTAATATTGCAACGCCTCGCTCTGCGACTCTCTTTGGAAAAGGTAAAGTAGATGCGTTAACCTGTTATATAGATGAATATTCTATTGAGCTTGCGATTGTAGATCACTTTTTAACGCCAGTACAGCAGCGTAATTTAGAAAAATTGTGGAATTGCAAAGTTATCGATAGAACGGCTTTGATTCTTGAAATTTTTGGGGACCGTGCACGAACAAAAGAAGGAGTTTTGCAAGTAGAGTTAGCGCACTTGTCCTATCAAAAAGGGAGGCTTGTGCGGAGTTGGACGCACTTGGAAAGGCAACGGGGGGGGCGTGGCTTCCTAGGTGGACCTGGTGAGACGCAAATTGAAGCAGATAGGCGTCTTTTACAAGAAAAAATTATTCGTATTCGCCGCGAATTGCAAACGGTTATTAAAACACGTGCACTTCATAGAGCAAAAAGGAAAAAAACATCTTATCCTGTTGTGGCACTGGTAGGATATACGAATACAGGAAAGTCAACTCTCTTTAACCGTTTAAGCGGTGCAGATGTTTTAGCAAAGAATATGTTATTTGCAACGCTTGACCCGACTTTGCGCAAAGTTGTGCTTCCCCATGGAAAAACTGTTCTTTTGTCTGATACTGTAGGGTTTATTTCTAACTTGCCAACGAATTTGATTGCAGCTTTTAGAGCAACCCTTGAAGAAGTGGTTGAAGCGGATCTCATTCTTCATATAAGAGATATGTCAGATCTTGATCATCGAGCACATGCCCAAGATGTTTTAGAAGTGCTTTCAAGTCTTGATATCGATATTGATGATATGGAGCATATCATAGAAGTTTGGAATAAGATTGATATGTTAGATGAGCAAGCATTGAATGTTTTACAAACAAGCGCAAAGACGCGATTAAATCCTGCTCTCATGGTATCAGCACTTAAGGGGGATGGACTCGATCAATTATTAAGAGCCATTGAAAAGCGAATTTTTGGAGAGGTGCAAAGCATTGAATATCTTTTACAACCTCATGAAATGTCGCTTATTGATTGGTTTTATGAAAACTCTGCGGAAATAGTGCAAGAAGGGCATGATGATGGGTCTATTACCATTAGAGCGGTTGTTACTTCTGAAGCAAAAAAACAACTAGAGAGCCTCAAAAAAAATATGAATTAAGTTCTTTAAAGCTATTTTTGAACATTTGTTCTTAAATTTTATATTTTTATTATCTCAAAATAATATGACAGCAAGTTAAGAGGATAGTTACTACTTTCTCTTAATAAAACAATATGAAGAAGTATTTTGCTGGTTAAAATAAAGATGAGTCTTACATGTAATAAAAGACTATTCGTACGTACCGTATGGCGAAGCATTTTGATTGTTTTGCTATTACAAATGCTATGTGTATCTTTGATTTGGTTGTATTATTTTGTCCAGCCTCGTGGTTACCAAGCAACTTTAACATTTTCATTATCTGATTCTGTAGGAAAGCCATTACCAATTAAAAAGAAAGACAATGTTATCGCCTTTTTGTTTTCACAGCCTATGTTCTTCAATGATTCGAATTTTTCTTTAAGTGCTTCTTATAAGAAAAAAAATCATGAAAATATCCGTTTATCGCGTCATGGTGATTTTATCGATCTTACTTTTGAAGCCGAGACACTTGAAGCAGCTCAACGTGGGTTGGAAACTTGGTTTTCCGCATTTTCACAAGCAATCATAAAACAGAAACAATTCTTGTTAAATGATAAATTAGAAGACAAACAATATGATAATATTGCAATCCTTAATATCGTGCAGGAATTTCGTAAATCTATTGATTCTTTTATTCAGCGTGGTGTAAAACAAACAGAGCTTCATGATCTTTCGATGCAATTAACGCAAGCAACTTTAAAGCGTATTCATTTAACAAGTTTGAATTCAACGATTAACATGATGCGTGAAAATGGGCAGTCTTTACTGTCTTTATCGTTTATTGCAGGCAATTCAGCAATTGCTGCTCTGGAATCTAAACGTGATCTCTTGGAAACACAAAGAGCACATATGGCTGTGCAATTAGGGTGGACACATCCTCAAATTAAAGCGATGACTGCAGAATTAGAGACAGTTTCTCATCAATTAAAAAATAAAATTTTACAAATCGTTTATCAAGTTCATTCAGATGAGGTTATTGCAACGGAATTAGAAAAACAGCTCAAAAAAAGAATGAACTTTTTTGTAAAAGATCAATCCCAATCTTTGAATGAAATATTTAACGAGTTTGAAAATAAAATAAAAGTAGCAGTCGATGCCCAAAATGAAGCGATGAGCAAGTCTGCTCAACGAAGAGAAAAAATTATTGATTCATATCGGAGATTGAGTGATGATCCTCTTCTCTTACAAAATACAAATATCCACGTGGTCACGCCAACAACGTTAGCACCAATTTCTTTTATGGCTCTTTATGGAAAAAATATTCTTGTGAGTGCATTGGTCAGTTTCCTTACTCTTTTGCTAGGAATATTGTTATCCTATCCGTGCTTTAAAAGGAAAAAAGACCAAATCTCAGAAGAGGATTTGAGATCAAAAGAAAATGATCTTAAGAAGAATGAGAGTATTTTAGTCTCTCAAGAAATGAAAAATTTTGAAGCTTTTATTACGATAGAGGGATTATCTGATGTTTTGAAATGGCGTGCTTCAACCATTATTTCAATCATTGGACCAGAAGCTGCACGGACAGCGGCAAAGCTTTCACTTCATCTCACAAAAGAGAACAAAACAATTTTGTTGGTCGATATTTCTGGTCAACAAATAGAGAAAGTCATAGGCCCACATCGCGGACTGAGTGATATTTTAACGGGCAATGCCAAGTTGCATGATGTTATTTACCGTGATTATGATACGGGGGTTGATATTCTTCCTCAGGGGTTAACAAGTGCTATTTCAGCACAAGATTTTTCAAATGATATTTTTCATATATTACAAGAATTTAAAAAAGAATATGATTTTATCATCCTAGAGATGGCAAGCGAACCCAAATATGGGTTTGAGCAATTTGCAGAGCTAACAGACTATTATATTTGTAATACTGTTCTTAATAAACAAGAATGGATGATGCGTATGGTAGACAGCTTTCCAAAGACTGTTTATCGCGTTGTAGCATCATAAGCTTCGTAAAAAAGAAATATGTATCGCATGTTATAGTGGTACGCTTGTTTTTTGCTAAAGTTGTAGTACATACTAAAATAGACAAAGAGTTAATGTTTAAATTTTAAAATGCATTTTAGTTGGAGAGAAGCGTGGGGCAATCAGAGATGGCAGTAAAGAGATTAAACAATAGCATTTTAACGCCTGTGCAAAAGGAAAATAGAAAACATATACAGGTGTGGCTTTACTCTATTTTATTGCTTTGTTTGGCAATTGTCTTAGTAGGTGGCGCTACTCGTTTGACGGGATCAGGATTATCTATAACGGAATGGAAGCCAATACACGGCGTTATTCCACCGATTGGTGAGGATCAATGGCAAGAGGAATTTTTAAAATATCAACAAATAGCACAATATAAGCTGCTTAATCCTGATATGACCTTAAGTGCTTTTAAGGTCATTTTTTGGTGGGAATGGGCGCATCGTGTTCTTGGGCGTCTTGTTGGTCTTGTCGCTTTATTGGGGCTCATTTGGTTTTGGGCGACTAAGCGTGTTGAAAAAAATATCTTACTCCCGCTTATTGTTGTACCTATTCTTATCGCCTTTCAAGGCTTTATTGGTTGGTGGATGGTTGCTTCAGGGATTGGGCAAAGTAATTTAACAAGTGTGAGCCAATATCGTTTGGCATTTCATCTTATAACAGCATGTTTTGTTATTGTTTTTGTTACTTATTTATCTCGAGGGCTTGCAGAATATTCAGAAAAACCAGCAAATAAAAAGGTGCAATATTTTGCGGCATGGCTTGTTATTCTCGTCTTGATAGAGATTTATTTCGGAGCTTTGGTTGCAGGGCTTCATGCTGGAAAAGTCTATAATACATGGCCCCTTATGGATGGGCAGATTATTCCTGATGGATTGTTGCAGCATCGTCCTGTTTGGCTCAATTTATTCGAAAATTCCTTAATGGTTCAATTTATTCATCGGTTTTTTGCTTATTTTTTATTGATTGCCTCGGCTATTCATGCTTTCTATGTACAAAAAAATGCTCCACATTCAACTCATTCTCGTCGTGCATTTCTTATCTGTGTTATGATTATTATCCAAGCAGTCTTGGGTATCTTAACACTGTTACATGAGGTTCCGATAAGTTTGGGGCTCATTCATCAAAGTATGGCATTAGTCGTGTTGTGTTTTGTTGTTGCACATTGGCGAGCAACAAAAGGGGCTTATCGCGTTGTTGAATAAAAGTTTGTGGGTAGGGAGGTTTAGTCGCTTGAAAGCATTAAATCGAGGTTTTGGATAGCTGCAGCTGATGCGCCTTTTCCTAAATTATCGAATATGGCGCTGAGATTAAAAATACCTTCACGATCATTTCCAAATACGAACAGTTTCATACCATCTTTATTGGCTAAACACTCTGGATTAAGTCTTTGAAGTGAAGCAGTTTCTTCTTGTGATGCAACTAAAATGGTATTTTGTCCATCGTAATGGTTTGCGAGAATTTCGCGCAAATCAGAACAGTTTGCTGATTTTGTGAATAAATGGCGATGCAGAGGAAGATTCACAATCATTCCTTGGGGAAAACGACCCACACTTGGTATAAAAACTGGGGGTTGATTGATTTGTCCATAGATTTTAATTTCTGGCACATGTTTGTGTTCAAGATTAAGACCATAGATAAAATAATTGTCCTGAATATTTTGTTGAGATTGATTTTCCATTTGTAAAATCAACTGTTTTCCACCACCGGTATAGCCGGAGATTGCATTAATCGAGATGGGATAATCGGCGTCTAGCAGTCCTGCTTCACGGAGTGGGCGAATCAAACTAATGGCACCGGTAGGATAGCATCCGGGATTGGTTATATAATGTGCTGCTTGGATGCGCTTTCTTTGTCCTGCTGTCATTTCAGGAAAACCGTAAACCCAGTCTGGTGCAACACGGTGGGCTGTCGAGCTATCAATAATCCTAATGTTTTTATTTTTTTGAAGCCAATGAACCGTTTCGCGTGCAGCATCATCTGGAAGACACAAAATAGCAATATCGGCTTGATTAAGATAGTCTTGTCGCAGATGAACATTATGGCGATCTTTATGAGCAAGAGAGAGTAGTTTTAAATCTGTACGCCTTTCTAAGCGTTTTTGTATTTGTAGTCCGGTTGTGCCATGTTCACCATCAATAAAAACTTTGGTTAGCATTTTTATTTGCCTTCGTATTAACTTTGCCTATTATACTCAGCTTTTCACATTATAAATTATTTTTAATCATTAAATTATTGAATTTCTTTAGATTATAGATATTTTTTGTAAAAGGTGTAAACAAATAAGAGTGTAAAAAAAGAAATGTAATCTCATTTTTTACTATTCTCGAGAGGAAAGTTTTTCGCTGTTTTTATAACAAAGAATAAGATAAATATTTGCCTCATTATTTTTGAGTGTAAGTAGTTTAAAATGTTTGGTTTGCATGGTTTGCTGTGTTATCGTTCCTTGACTTTATTTTTTTATGTTAGGAATGTGTTTTATGACTCAGCAAGAAAATGACGCACAAAAGCGCTTTTTTAATGATAATTTACAAACTGTTGATGGTGCAATTTTTGACGCAATTAGAGGGGAGTTTGAGCGTCAACAACATGAAATTGAGCTTATTGCTTCAGAGAATATTGTTTCAAGAGCGGTCCTTGAAGCGCAGGGGTCTGTTTTAACCAATAAGTATGCAGAAGGTTATCCAAGAAAGCGCTACTATGGTGGGTGTCAATTTGTTGATGTCGTTGAAGATTTAGCTATTGAAAGGGCAAAACTGCTTTTCGGTGCTGCGTTTGCGAATGTACAGCCTAATTCTGGTAGCCAAATGAATCAAGCTGTCTTTTTAGCTTTACTTCAGCCTGGTGACACATTTATGGGGTTGGATTTAAATGCTGGAGGTCACCTTACGCATGGTTCACCTGTTAATATGTCAGGAAAATGGTTTGATGTTGTTTCCTATGGTGTGCGTCAAGAAGATCAGATTATTGATATGGATGAGGTTGAGCAGCTTGCAAAAGAACGTAAGCCAAAACTTATTATAGCAGGGGGCTCATCTTATCCACGGCTATGGGATTGGGAAAGATTCCGTGAAATTGCAGATGAAATCGGTGCTCATTTACTCGTTGATATGTCTCATATTGCTGGTCTTGTTGCTGGTGGCGTGCATCCTTCACCTGTTCCACATGCGCATATTGTAACAACAACAACACATAAATCGCTTCGAGGTCCTCGGGGTGGTTTAATATTGACAAATGATGAGGCTTTATCCAGAAAAATTAATTCTGCAATTTTTCCTGGTCTTCAAGGTGGTCCTTTAATGCATGTGATTGCCGCAAAGGCTGTTGCGTTTGAGGAGGCTTTGCGTCCCTCTTTCAAGAGTTACAGTGCCAATGTTGTCGCTAATGCGAAAACTTTAGCAAAAACATTACAGGGTAATGGTTTTAATATTGTTTCTGGTGGTACAGATAATCATTTGTTGTTGGTTGATTTACGTTCTAAAAATCTAACAGGTAAACGTGCTGAATTGGCTTTGGGACGCGCTCATATTACCTGCAATAAAAATGGCATTCCTTTTGATTCTGAAACGCCATCTATAACATCGGGAATTCGTTTGGGATCACCTGCTGCCACGACGCGTGGTTTTTTAGAAAAAGAGTTTATTCAAGTTGGTCATCTGATTTCAGAAGTTCTTGATGGTCTTCGGAGTGCAAAAAGTGATGAAGATAATCATGCCGTTGAAATGGCTGTTGAGAAAAAGGTAAAAGATATAACGAATCAATTTCCTCTTTACTCTTATCTTAGCACTCGTTAAGGATACAAAGGATGCGCTGTCCTTACTGCCAATATGAGGATACACAGGTCAAAGACTCTCGTCCAGCAGAAGAGGGGGCAGTGATTCGCCGCCGCCGTGTGTGTTCCGTTTGTGGTGGTCGTTTTACAACTTTTGAACGTGTTCAGTTGCGTGAGCTCTTGGTTGCTAAAAAAAGTGGACGATGTGAACCCTTCGATCGTGATAAGTTAATGCGATCAGTTGATGTGGCTGTACGTAAGCGCAATATTGATCCTGATCATATTGAACGAGCAATTTCTGGCATTGTACGCCAGCTTGAAAGTTTGGGAGAACCAGAGATTTCTTCAGAAAAAATTGGGCATCTTGTGATGGAAGCATTGAAAAGAATTGATGATATTGCTTATATTCGTTTTGCTTCTGTGTATCGAGATTTTCGTAATGCAAGCGATTTTCACGATGTTATAGATGAATTGTCAAAGGGTATCGCGGATACAGAATCTCGTTTTGATGAATAAAAAAGTGCAAGATGAACGGTTTATGGCTGCAGCTATTCGTTTAGCAGAACGTCATGTCGGTCTTACAGGTGAGAATCCTTCCGTTGGTACGTTAATTGTGCGAAACGATAATGGTGCTGTGGGGGCTTTTATTGTTGGCTATGGCGTAACAGCTATTCATGGGAGTCCTCATGCGGAAGTGCAAGCTTTACACATGGCAGGTTCTTTGGCTCAAGGAGCGACTGCTTATGTTACTTTAGAACCTTGTGCGCATTATGGAAAAACTTCGCCGTGTGTGAATGCGCTTATTGATTCAGGTGTTTCTCGAGTTGTTATTGCGCTGACTGATTGTGACAAGCGTGTTGATGGTCATGGTATTGCTCTTTTGCGAGCGGCGGGTATTGAAGTGGTTGAGGGCATTTTAGCTGAAGAGGCTTTTGAATCCTTATGGACGCATTGGTGCATAAGGAAGATACAACGCTGTGCGGTCACTTTTAAAATGGCAATTTCTGCCGATAATGGTGTTGGA
The DNA here is from genome assembly GCF_042194695.1 of Bartonella sp. CM86QHHN. Classification (NCBI taxonomy): domain Bacteria; kingdom Pseudomonadati; phylum Pseudomonadota; class Alphaproteobacteria; order Hyphomicrobiales; family Bartonellaceae; genus Bartonella; species Bartonella sp. CM86QHHN. The sequence continues at coordinate 14,127 of NZ_JBHIND010000002.1, read as the reverse complement.
AAAAGAGAGAAGGGCAGCGTAAAAATTAGTGGAACACTTTCTCATGCCCATACGCATATTCTACGTGCTCAAAATAATGCTATCCTCGTTGGTATTGGTACTATATTAGCAGATGATCCACAACTCAATTGCCGCTTGCCAGGGATGGAGATGCGCTCACCAATTCGTATTATTTTGGATGCAGATTTATCTATCCCCCTTGATGCAAAAGTTGTCCAAACAGCCATAAAAATTCCTACATGGGTTATTTGTGATGTGGATATTTCAAAGAAAAGCAAAAAAAATGCATTGGAGCAATATGGTGTGTCTGTTTATTCGGTCGAGATGAACAATGGTTGTGTAGAACCCTTTGCTCTTTTACAGATGCTTTATAAACATGGGATTAATAGTGTTTTATTGGAAGGGGGTGTCAAGACAGGGGAAAAATTTTTGAATGCTGGTTGTGTTGATCATTTGATATGTTTTCATACCCCCATTGTTTTAGGCAAAAATCGTATTGAAGCCCCTCATTTTGGAAATTATCTCTCGCAGTTTCATGAGATTGAGACAAGAATGTTTGGAAATGACCGTTTTTATAAGTGGAGACGTAAGACATTATGTTCACAGGAATTATAACGGATATTGGTTGTGTTGAAGATGTTCAACCTTTAAAGCAGGGGATGCGTTTAAAGATTTCTACCCGCTATGCTATAGAAAGCTTAGCAATTGGGGCGTCAATTGCTTGTTCAGGAATTTGTCTGACAATTGTAGAGCGAGGATTAAAGCAAGAAGATTCCAATTGGTTTGTTGTCGAGGCGTGGGAAGAAACATTACGTTTAACGAATCTTGCACAATGGATAAAAGGAACTTTTGTTAATTTGGAACGTTCGCTTCGATTGGGTGATGAAATGGGAGGACATTTAGTTTCTGGTCATATTGATGGTTTGGCTGAAATCATTGATCAAAAAAATGAAGGGGATGCAATTCGCTTTTATTTAAAAGTTTCAAGACAATTTATGCCTTTCATTGTTAATAAGGGATCTATTGCACTTAATGGGACATCTTTGACTGTTAATGGTGTTGAGGATTGTGTTTTTGATGTTCTTATTATTCGCCATACACTTGAAATGACAACGTGGGGACAAGCTAAAATTGGAGATCGGGTCAATTTGGAAATTGATCAACTTGCTCGTTATGCTGCAAAACTTTTTACTTTAAAAAGAGAAGATGAATAAGCCAACACTCTATTGATCGTTTTCAGAATTTTATGCTTTATAACTTTGATTTTTTTGATTCGTTTTTTGTGGAATTCCATTATGATGAAAGAGATAGGTAAAAAGCCTCACGTATTGATTGTTGAGGCACGTTTTTATGAGGGGATTTCTGATGCACTTTTGAGAGGTGCAGTGAATACTTTGCAAAAAGCTGAAGCAAGTTATGATGTTGTAACGGTTCCTGGAGCATTAGAAATACCAAGTGCAATAGCTTTTGCTGAACAAAACAAGATATCGTATGATGGTTATGTTGCTCTTGGTTGTGTTATTCGGGGTGAAACATATCACTTTGAAATTGTTGCTAATGATTCTTGTCGTGCATTGATGGATTTAACTGTTCATCAGCACTTGGCTATTGGAAATGGTATTTTGACTGTTGAAAACGAAGAACAAGCATGGGTGCGTGCAAAACTAGATGACAAAAATAAAGGTGGTTTTGCGGCTGAAGCTGCTTTATGTATGATCGCTCTAAAAAAGAGATTTGGAGATAATCGTTAAATATGGCTGATATAAAAAGCAGACATTTTCCGCGTTCAGCCAATAAACGTGGAGCAGCAAGACTCGCTGCAGTTCAAGCACTCTATCAAATGGATATCGTGGGTTCGGGGGTGATGGAAACGGCAGCTGAGTATGAGGCTTATCGTTTGGGAAAAGATATTGATGGAGACCAATATCTTGAAGCTGATTTTCAATGGTTTTTGGCTATTATAACGGGTGTTGTAAAAGATCAAAAGCAGCTTGATCCGCTGCTTCATCAACAGCTTTCTGCAGAGTGGTCTCTTTCACGTCTTGATTCTATATTGCGAGCAATTTTACGAGCAGGTTTATGGGAGTTGATCAACCGTAAAGATGTTCCCGTTGCGGTTGTCATGAATGAGTATGTTGACATAGCAAAGGCGTTTTTTGAAGGTGATGAGCCAAAACTTGTTAATGCAGTTCTTGACAGTATGGCAAAAAAAGTTCGCCTCTAAGAGTTACAAATCTCCCTATTATAGATCTGATATTATCAGACCTATAATATTGAAACGGTATGCAGACTATATAATTTAGTTATGGGGTGGCAAATTCGCAGGGCCTTTTATAATTTGAATTAAGAAAGGATGTTCTTTCGTTACAGTTGGCGTTGTTTGTGTAATAAAATCAAATACTTGACCGTCTTGTAATCCGTAATTTGCAACTTTTGCAACCTGATTATTTTTATTGAAGTAAATGGCTAAAACTTTGCGATCAATAATCTTTGTTTTCATAAACTGCATCCCACGATAACGTGTCTGTGAGATGTAATAAAAAACTTCATTATCATATTTTGTTTTTAATGAAGGGGTTCCTAAAGTTAAAAGAACTTGCTCTTGACTTGAGCCAATAGAGATAGAACTTAGAGCATTTTTATCAAGAACATAGCCCTCTCTATAAATTTGGCTCGAACCTGAAGAATCAAGAAGGCTACACCCAGCAAGCATTCCTATGCTTGCTATTGATAAACCAATCAATAATTTACGTTTGATTAAGGCTATTATGTGAGGCATTTGAAACAATGGTATCTCCTTTTTATACTGAGATGTAGGACAAGAAGGCAACCTCAAGTTTTTTCTAATTTTAACTTAATCTACCGTAGCTTACACTGAATTTCCCTGTTATAAAGCAAATTATGCCATATAGAATTTCTTTAGAAAAGAAAAAAATGCATAAATACTTGAGATAAATAAAAACATAGTGCTTTACGCGTTTTTATGTTTGGGAGTTGTCAATGAATGTTCAAAATGTTGCTCAAATGACATTTGCTTTGGCTTATCCAATATCTGTACGTTCTCTACCTGCTAAAGGTATAAGGGTTCATTTTTGTGCAAACAAAAAAGAATGTACACATTTAGCCCAGAACCATGATTTAATTGAAGTAAAATCTTGTGAGGGAAAATTCCATATTTTCCCGTGGAAAAGACGCGGAGTGCGTATAAAAGGTCTGTTGCAAGCGCGTATACTACAGTTATGTGTTGTTACATTAGAACCATTAGAAAATATCCTTTGTGAAAATATTGAGGTTGTTTTTGTTCCTGAAGATTCAAATTTGATGAAGCCCCAAATATCAGAGGATACAGGGGAATTGTTTTTAGATGTGGAGGGGCTTGATACTCCTGAAGTGTTTTATGATGATAAAATTGATATTGGCGCAATCATGGAAGAGTTTTTTGAGTTGTCTATTAATCATTATCCACGTAAAGAAGGGATAAAGATGAATATGGTTGAAAATTTAGAAGAAGTAGAGCGAAAATTCTCTCCATTTTCTGTTTTGAAAAATTGGAAGTGATTGTAAAAACATACAAAAAATATCTATTGTATGCTAAACGGTATTTTCTGCGGAGCGATTTTCGCAAGATGTGCTGTGTGAGTATTCAGGAGCCAAAAATCATAATATGTATTTAAAGATGTAAATGAAAAGATGTGGGATATGCAAGCGTGATTAGAATTTCTGTGGATGTCATGGGCGGTGATTACGGTCCAGAAGCAGCTATTGCAGGAGCAGCAATTGTACAAAAATATTTATCAAATATTTATTTTCTATTTTATGGAGTAGAGGAGGCTGTTCGTCCGGTTTTAAAAAAATATCCCTGTTTGGATTCTGTATCGCGCTTTTGCCCTACAGAAAGTTATACACGCATGGATGAAAAGCCAAGCCAAGCACTTCGTAATGGACGTGGTAAATCATCAATGTGGTACGCCATTGAAGCGGTAAAAAATGGTGAAGCTGATGCTTGCATTTCTGCTGGTAATACGGGTGCACTCATGGCCATGTCTTATTTTTGTTTGAAAATGCTTGCAGAGGCTGAACGTCCTGGTATTGCGGGTATCTGGCCAACACTGCGCAGTGAGAGTATTGTTTTAGATATTGGAGCAACAATTGGTGCCTCTGCTAGTCAGTTGGTTGATTTGGCGGTTATGGGAGCAGGTATGTTTCGCGCTTTATATCACACTGAAAGACCAAGTGTTGGGCTTTTAAATGTGGGGGTGGAAGAGGTTAAAGGACTTTATGAAATAAAAAAAGCAGGAATGATATTGCGTGAAGTGCAATTAGAAGGATTGGAATATAAAGGATTTGTTGAGGGCAATGACATTGGAAAAGGAACAGTCGATGTTGTTGTGACAGAGGGGTTTTCTGGTAATATTGCTTTAAAAACCGCAGAAGGAACCGCGCGACAGATAGGAGAGATTTTAAACTCTGCAATGCGCAGTTCTTTTTTAACATCTCTTGGTTATTTTTTATCACGGGGTGCTTTTCGTATACTGAAACATAAAATGGATCCTGATAGGGTGAATGGAGGAGTTCTTTTAGGTTTGAATGGTGTTGTTATAAAAAGTCATGGCAGTGCTAATGCTAATGGCTTTGCTTCTGCTATCCGCGTTGGTTATAAAATGGTTAATAATGGACTTTTACAAAAAATAACGGCTGATTTACGGCGATTTCATGAAAATAAAGCAACACTTTTTGACCAAGAAGATGAAGCGGTGATGAATGGAGAGTCCTTATGATAAGCTCTTATAATAGAAATAAAAAATTTGAAGAAAAGGTAAGAGCTGAATGATTCGGTCAATTATACGTGGTGTAGGAAGTGCTTTGCCGAAAAGAAGTTTATCAAATGATGAGATTGCAAAGTTTGTTGAAACGTCAGATTCATGGATTGTTCAGCGTACAGGAATACGCCAACGTTATATTGCCAGTGAAAATGAAACAACTGTTTCTTTAGGAGTTGAGGCTGCGCAAGCAGCACTTACAAATGCTGGTTTAACAATAAAAGACATCGATTGTATTATTTTAGCAACGTCCACCCCGAATCGTACTTTTCCTGCTTCTGCTGTTGAAATTCAGCATGCTTTGGGAATGAGCCATGGATTTGCTTTTGATATTCAAGCTGTTTGCTCTGGTTTTATTTTTGCTTTAACAACAGGAGATTCTTATTTACGGTGTGGAGGGGCTAAAAGAATTTTAGTTATTGGATCCGATACATTTTCTCGAATTTTAGATTGGGAAGATCGTACGACATGTGTTTTGTTTGGTGATGGTGCTGGTGCTGTTATTTTGGAAGCACTAGAAACTGAGGGTGATATTGCTTTTGAGCGTGGTATATTGTCTGCGAAATTGCGCTCTAATGGTGCTTATATAGATAAGCTATATGTTGATGGTGGACCTTCAACAACACAAACGACAGGCTATTTGCGTATGGAAGGACGAGAAGTTTTTAAATATGCTGTTGGTATGATAACGGATGTGGTTGATGATTGTTTTGCAGCTGCAGGTATGGATTCTTCACAACTAGATTGGTTTGTACCTCATCAGGCTAATAAGCGCATTATTGAAGCATCTGCTAAAAAGCTGGGAATTTCACTAGATAAAGTTGTGATTACCGTTGATCAACATGGTAATACGTCTGCTGCATCAGTTCCGTTGGCTTTAACAACAGCTGTTTGCGATGGAAAAATAAAAGAAGGAGATCTTATCATGTTAGAAGCCATGGGAGGTGGATTTACATGGGGAGCAATTCTTATTCGTTGGTAAATTATGGCTACTTGACCATATTTCAAGAAAACGTATAAGTCATTTTGTAATTTTTAATATTTTAATAGGTGGTTATAATGACAAGTAAGACAGTAACGCGTGCAGATTTAGCGAGCGTAGTTTGTAAAAGAGTGGGCTTGTCACATACTGAATCAGCAGCTTTAGTCGAATTGGTTTTGGATGAGATTTGCAACTCACTTGTAAGAGGTGAAGCGGTTAAATTATCTTCTTTTGCAACTTTTCAGGTTCGCAGTAAAAATGAACGTGTTGGACGCAATCCAAAAACAGGTGTTGAAGCACCGATTCCGCCGCGACGTGTTGTGACGTTTAAGGCTGCCAATGTCCTTAAACAGAGAATTTTAGATTCGCATCGTGCAAAACAGAAAAAATGATATCTCATAAATAAATGCCATGGTATGTTTGGTATTTGTTAAAGAAATGTATAAAATAAGGGTCTTTATTTTTTAGAAAAAGACTGGTGAGTAAGGTATCAATGATGGTCTTATTTTTGACTAATCTTGTTGAGAAATTGAGACAGAATGAGTCATTGTGAAGTAATTTATTTTGTTTTAAATAAGGTGTTACAAAATGGATAAAAGCTCTGATGCTTTTCGCACAATTAGCGAAGTAGCGGAGTTATTGGAGCTTCCGCAGCATGTCTTAAGATTTTGGGAAACACGTTTTAGGCAGATTAAACCAATGAAACGTGGGGGAGGAAGGCGCTATTATCGTCCGGTCGATGTTGATTTGCTCAATGGTATTAAGCAGTTACTATATGATCAGGGTTATACAATAAAAGGTGTGCAACGCCTTTTGAAAGAAAATGGTGTTGCTTTTGTGACTGCATTGGGTAATGGTGATCTTGATGCTATGAATGTGGTCATAGAGAAGAAACATGCAGGACAAACTTCTGAAAATGCTAGCAATAAGCCTAAGAAATCTTCTTTTGGGCTTTTGAGTTTCATGAGGAATGAGGGAGAAACATCTGTCGGTTCTGTGAATCTTTACAAAGATAAAACTGATAAAGCATTGTTACAAGAAATTCTGTTTGAACTCATTGAATGTAAGCGTGTTCTTGATAGAGCACGATAATAATATTTTTTTATTTTATATGTGTTTCGTAGATATTTAGATGTTTTATGGATGTACACAGAATTTAATACGTTCAACGAGTGGTCATGTATCGTATGTGTATATTTAACGAGTTTTTATAAGAGTTTTTCATTTGGTAAAATATGAAGAAGGAAAAGAGTAAATGCTGAGCTTTGCCATTTTTTTTGATTTGGCTTTATAAAAATTAAGGCAATATCTCATCAGTGTAGATTGCGGGATGTAGAATGCCATTAGCTTACCAATTCATGTGCTTGTTTTAAAGAGATGTTTCTTAAGGCTTCTTAATCTTATTTTACCATAATGCCTCGTGAATGATTAATGGTAAACTCGTTGAGTACCGCTATTTTTATACTTATGAAGGTTCAAGTCGGCATCATCATTATAATTATAGCTTGTTCTCAATGACTGCAACAATTCTTAGCACTTTAGGCGGTTCATTGTAGGCATTTTAAAAGTCCTTTCTCAATAATTTTTATCCACACACTCATTCCGCTTGTTTCGTGCAAGCAAATGATTTTGATAGATTCAACATAAACATATTAAAAATAAGAGAAGCCTATGATATTCGAAACCTTATTTAATATGAATGACAATATATTATCATTATAAATCAATATCTTGTCCTTTTTATAAGGGCTTATCTTACGAATAAGAAATATCATTGTTCAGCTAATTTTACATATTTTTTATTAATAAATATAATCTTGTTTTCAGTTTTCTTGCTTGATGTTGCTATAATTATTGTAATGATCTATCCATGATAATAGCAGCATCTTTTCATTATAAAGGTAAAAGATTAATGTTATTATTAATATTCAATTGTCTATGATTTTTGCAATTTAAACAGCTCATAGCTTACATTCAACTTTTTCACCAATCTACCTTGTAGAGGAAGAGCACGTTATTCTTTCTGGTGATAGGTCATTGTGCATGAAACAAAAACACACTACAATATCAAATTATTTTATTTTGTACAAAAACTGAAGATTTATAGTAAAAAATTAACGTATTACCATCTTCTGTGGTATTATGCATTTATTACACGTTGCAAATCTGGAGGTGTTGCTTCATTTGAGAGTTGTTTAATCACATCTTCTACAGATAAAAGGGTTTGATTTGTACTTCCTAAGCGGCGCATATTTACGCTGTTTGTTTCAGCTTCACGTTTGCCACATACCAAAATTACGGGGACTTTTTGTAAAGAATGTTCTCGTATTTTATAGTTAATTTTTTCATTGCGGAGATCTATTGTTGCGGAAAGCCCAACAGCTTTAAGTTTTGCTGTTATTTTTTGGGCATATTCATTTGCTTCGGATGTAATTGTTGCAACAACAATTTGTTCAGGAGCAAGCCAAAGTGGCATATGTCCAGCAAAATTTTCAATTAATATACCAAGAAAACGCTCCATTGATCCAAAAATAGCACGGTGGATCATAACAGGTTGACGTTTTTCTGAATCTTTATCAATATAGAATGCACCAAAACGTTCAGGGAGATTAAAGTCTATTTGTGTTGTTCCACATTGCCATTCACGACCGATAGCATCCTTTAATGTATATTCAAATTTTGGACCATAAAATGCTCCTTCACCTGGAAGGATGCTTGTTTTGATTTGTCCTGCAAATTTTGTTTCAATCGTTTTAAGGACAGATTCCATGATACTTTCTGCATGATCCCATAATGCATCAGATCCAACTCGTTTTTCTGGACGGGTTGAAAGCTTAAGACTAATTTCTTTAAAACCAAAATCAGCATAAGTTGATAAAATAAGATCGTTAATACTGAGACATTCATCGGCTAATTGTTCATCAGTACAAAAAATATGCGCATCATCTTGTGTAAAACCACGCACACGCATAAGACCATGTAAAGAGCCTGAAGGCTCATAACGATGAACAAGTCCAAATTCAGCAAGTCTAATAGGCAAATCACGATAAGATTTTAAACCATGTTTAAAAATTTGCACATGACCAGGGCAGTTCATTGGTTTAAGGGCATAAACATTCCCATGATCTGAATCTTCTTCTGCTGAAATTACTTTGAACATATTCTCCTTATACCAACCCCAATGGCCAGATATTTCCCAGAGTGACCTATCGAGAACTTGTGGTGCATTAACTTCAGCATATTGATGATCATCAAGGCGTCTACGCATATAGCTGATCAAATTTTGGAACATTTTCCAACCTTTTTTGTGCCAAAAAATCATTCCTGGCCCTTCTTCTTGAAAGTGAAATAAGTCCATTTCACGTCCCAAGCGGCGATGATCACGTTTTTCAGCTTCTTCTAGCATATGGAGGTAGGCTTTTAAGTCATTTTCATTTGCAAATGCTGTTCCATAAATTCTCGTGAGCATTGGATTATTGGCATCGCCACGCCAATAAGCTCCTGCAACTTTCATTAATTTGAAAGCATTCCCAATTTGCCCTGTAGATTGCATGTGCGGTCCGCGACAAAGATCAAACCACTCCCCTTGATAATAGATTTTTAAATCTTGATTTTCAGGAATGCTATCAATAAGTTCAACTTTATAAAATTCCTTTTTCTCAGAAAAAACTTTTCTTGCTTTTTCACGAGACCAAATTTTTTTTCTAAAAGGTTTATTGCGTTGGATAATTTCACGCATTTTCTTTTCAATGACGGTGAGATCATCTAATGTGAAAGGTTGTTGGCGTGCAAAATCATAATAGAATCCGTTCTCAATGACAGGACCTATTGTTACTTGCGTTTCAGGAAAAAGCTCTTGCACTGCTTCAGCAAGGACATGGGCGCAATCATGCCTTATGAGCTCAAGAGCGCGTGAATCTTCTCGGGTAATAATCTCTACTTGACCAGATTGTCCCAATGGATCCGATAAGTCTCGCGTGATACCATCAAGACTATAGGCGACTGCTTTTTTTGCAAGTGATTTAGAAATAGATTCCGCTAATTCCAAGCCTGTCATTTCGGCGGGGTAATTACGTTTTGAACCATCGGGAAAAAAAAGAGAAATAGAGCAAGACATAAAAACACCCTTTTAATCCAATTCCGCTAACGATTGCGGATGGTTTCGTGAAAATTGAGTAAAAAGCTTATAGACTAATTTTTTATCAATACATGTGAAAAAAGAAAAGGATTATTTGTTGTGTTTGTCAGAAATTTTCCAGTAACGCCAAGGTTTATAAAAACAGCAAGAATTTCCAAGCGATGGAGGGACTGGATCAAAGCCATCTGTTCCAAAGGGCCCACAACGCATGATACGAAAGAGTCCCATCCATGCACCAGCCCAAAGCCCATGGCGTGCAATCGCTTCATATGTATATTCTGAACAAGTCGGGGCATGGCGACATTGATTGCCTATAAGGCTCGAAAGTGTTATTTGATAGAACCGTATTAAGAAAATACCCAATAATCGTCCGGGTGTTTTTTGCCAAGTGCCTGTGTAATTCCGAGTCAACTTTTTTTGTCTAGATTGTGATTTGAACATTTATTTTTCTTCAATTTTTTGAATGCAGTCTATCGTTGCATCAAAGGGTAGTAGTGTTGCTGCATGGCGCACTTTATAGTCTTTAATGGGCTGTAAGCAAGAAAAATCCTCAAATGGAGCTTGAGGAGAAGGACCATTTTGCGTTAGCATTTGGTAGATAACTTCACGCAATATTTTAAGATCTTGAGTTGTTTGTCCGATGATATGAGATGCTAAAAGTGAAGCTGAAGCTTGCCCTAGCACACATGCATGTATTTCGTGAGCAAAATCGGTAATAATACTATTTTCCACTTTTAAATCTACAGTGATTGTCGAACCACAAAGGTGTGCGTGTTTTCTTGATGTTGCATCAGGATTATTAAGACGCCCAATTTTGCCTATATGTGCAGCATATTTAAGTATTTTATCATTATAGATAGTATCAATCATGCGCTATTGCCTGAAATTTTGAGAGTCGTGATTGTTTAAACTTTTAATTCGCTTATATAGAGATTATACAAAATGAGATAGGTATGGAGCAAATGCTTTGTATAGAGTAAGCTTGGAGTTTTTGAATGCGTAATGTTGTTAAAGAAGACACAAATTTATCTGAAGAAAAGCGTCCGAGTATTGAAAAGGTGGAAGAAGCGATTCGTACATTACTCTTATGGATAGGGGAAAATCCAAATAGAGAAGGGCTTTTAGATACTCCAAAACGTATAGCCAAGGCATATCGCGAGCTTTTTAATGGTTATAGTCAATCGGTTAAAGAAACCTTAGGTACAGTTTTTGAAGAGGTTTCAGGATACAATGAAGCCGTAATCGTAAAGAATATACCTTTTTATTCACACTGTGAGCATCACATGATCCCAATTATTGGGAAAGCACATATAGCATATCTTCCTAATGCAAAAATTGTTGGTCTTTCAAAAATTGTACGTGTTGTAGATATTTTTTCTCGTCGTTTACAAACTCAAGAAGCTATGACAGCGCAAGTGGCTCACGCGTTAAAAACGTATCTGAAGCCTCATGGTGTAGCAGTATTGATTGAGGCTGAGCACATGTGTATGGCTATGAGAGGAATCCAAAAACAGGGCTCTACAACAATTACAAAAAACTTTCATGGTTATTATGAAAAAGATCAAGCGGCACAAGCACATTTTATGATGATGGTTCAAAGGTCATAGTAAAGCCCATATTTCTCGTAATCTTTATTAAGTTATAAAGCATCCGGATAAAATAAATTATGAGAAAAAGAAAATTGGCTTGTACCTTTCTTTATGATTTGTTAAAGGCTAAAAACCAAGATTTTTTCTTTCCACGTGCGGTCGTGGCGGAATTGGTAGACGCGCAGCGTTGAGGTCGCTGTGGGGCAACCCGTGGAAGTTCGAGTCTTCTCGACCGCACCAGTTAGCAGTGAGTCTCTCCATAATGAGATGAAGTTATGTTAGAGAGAGGGGATTTATAGGCATTATAAAAAAATCTTTTTTGTATGTTATTTGTTGGTGTGTTGCCAATAATGTTTCGTTTTTTATTACTTTATCTATGCATTTGAAATGTTATATTTTTATAAGGTGGGGTGAAGTTGCAGTGAGAAGTATAATGATTCTGAGATATTTAACACTTCTTATTTGTATTTCTTTATTATCAGCGTGTAGTGATTCACGTGCTGTACTTTGGCATGGGGTGCATGCAACACCTTCTATGACTGCCGTAGAAAGGGAAGTTGAAGGGAAACCAGTTTCTCCAAAAGCCATCGTTCCAGTGTATGTTGCAACAAGTCGTATGATGCAAAATAATTACGCTCAACCTTATGGTGCAGAGCGATCAAATAAAGTTCATTATAATCGCGTTGACGTAGGAATTCCTCAGCAACATGTAAAGGGAGTTGTTGAAATAAATGCCTATAAACCTACGCATGATAAGTATTTTGCAGCAGTAGCATTGCAAAAATACGATAATAAAGAACAGTTTAAACAGCAATTAAATGCTGCTTTAGCAAAAAAGCCAAAAGGAAAAAGAGAAATTTTTCTTTTTATCCATGGGTATAATAATAATTTTGCAGATGGTACATTTCGTACAGCACAGTTTACACACGATTATTCTTTAAATGTTGTCGCTGTGCATTATTCTTGGCCTTCGGCCGGATCAGTTCCTCTTTATATTTATGATCGTGACAGTGCTAATTTTGCCCGTGACGGATTGATAGAGCTTTTAACACTTATTAGTGAAACCAATGCTGATCAAATTTCGGTTATTGCACATTCTATGGGCAATTTTGTTATAATGGAAGCATTTAGAACGTTAGCGTTACAGGGAAAATATAGGCCTATTCGTCGTATTACAAGTTTATTAATGGCTGCACCAGATATTGATGTTGATGTATTTGAGCGCCAACTTAAAGATATAAAAAAACTCCCGCAGCCAACCGCTATTTTAGTATCCAGAGCGGATAAAGCTCTTGCGGTTTCAGGACGTCTTACGGGTGGACATCATCGTGTGGGCGATGGCTCAGATATTGAAATGTTGCGTAAAAATGGAATAGCTGTTCTTGATTTTTCTCATGTGGATGGGGGAGCACACAATGTCTTTGCATCTTCGCCAACGTTGATGGCTCTTTCTCGAGAAGGTTCTTTGGCTTCCACAATTATGCAAGGTACAGAATTGTCACCTAGTCAAGCCCTTCTTGCTGATGGCAGTAGTGTGTTGGAAAAAACAACACATCTTATCCTTTATACACCTGTACGTTTTCTCTCTCCACGGATTCCACGTTGATCGTGAAAAGAGAGAAGGGGCTCCATCGAATAATGTATTGGAGGTAATATTTTTTAGCACTTTCTTTAGAATGGTCTTGTAAAATGAAAAATAAATAGCGGGATGAATGTAAAAAACAGTCATTAGGTGAGTTTGTGATGATTGCACGGAAACGCTATGTTAATACGCCTACAGTTGTTGATTATTTATCTCATTCCGCAATTAAGTTATTAGACATTCATGCTATGCTTGTGAAGGTGAGAAAAGGTGATATGGGGGAAAAACCAAATTTATTGCGTCAAATTGATTCTACAAAAAAACAGTTAGATGAGATAAGCCATGCTCTTATTTTAGAATATCGTAAACGCCAAGAAAATGAGCGTTTTTTAAAACAAATTCTGCTATCCATTTCTGATCAACTTTTTGCACTTAATAATGGTTTTAAGGAAACAGGACGTCTTTTTTTTCAAGAAGTTAGAATTCTTCAATCTCAGATGCAATGTTTATATGAGGGAAAGGAGAGGCTGCATTTGTTGAATAGCCAAGAATCTTTTTGTTCTCCGTCAAAGATTGATGAAGTCATTAAACAGTTACAAAAAGCACGAGAGAAGCTTATTCTTGAAAGCCCACATCTCTTTGAAAAAAGCACAAAAGCTAAACAATAAAAGTTCTTTAGTTGAGCAGATAGATAATTTGAATTTTACAGCAAAAACGCTGTTAGATAGAAGGCTATAACCTTTTTAAAGCAAATTCTTTTCTTTAATAAATGAAACACATGCCTTATATCTTTGCTAAAGTTAAGGCTGATGAATTAGGTGGCTTTATTGAAAAAAATGTTTGTGGAAAGAATTTTACAAAAAACTTTCTGATTCTTTTAATAATAGCCCGCCGGATAATTTTACCAATGTCATAAAGTTGTTAGTATATTCATTAGGCAAATAAAAAGCAAGTAAAATAAAATAGTTATGTCTAATATAAGGGAATAGGTGAATCTTGATTCTATTGAGTTTTTT
>NZ_JBHIND010000027.1:0-5617 GCF_042194695.1 Bartonella sp. CM86QHHN | reverse complement strand
GGTTTAAGCAGTTTAGTGAGTGAGAAGTTAAAGTTATATGGTGAGGCCCATTATATTAAAGGGCGTAAAACAAAACAGTCCCTTCAGGGAATTATAGGTGTACGCTATAGTTTCTAAATATATGGTTATTTTTTAGTTATCTTTAAATATATGATTGTTTTTAAAGGTCTTTAATTAAAGGTTCAGAGAACAATTTTTCAGAGCACGCAGCTTCGTTGTTCATGATAAACTGTATACCCTTATATACTTGATTATGCATTACTTTTTTTTGATAAGAAAATTCTGAGGAAATGCTAAAGAAGCACTATAAAAACGCCCTTATATTCTTGATCAAAAAAGTATTAAAAAAACTGTAAAGAACGGTTTTTTATGAAATAAGGAGGATTTTTAAGAAGGATTGTTGCAATCTAAGGTTGAAAATATGTTTTGTAGAGCTAATTACGTTCAGTGTCTATGCAGGCGTGAAGGGGGGAGGATATGGCTCTACAATATAAATGGAAACGACATTGTTGGATACTCATGTTGAGCAGCTGTTTTGTGCAAGCTGCTGCTGCAAATGAGGGAAGAGCAGCACTTTTTTGTCAATCTTCAAGTTATGAAAATGATAAGGTATTTCACGATCAATACAATGAGGATATGAAAACAGGCAGATGCATACTTGGAGCCTCTCATGATGTCATGATAAGAACGCGCAATGAATTAGACTTTTTGAAAAAGCCTAGCGATTTTATCATGGATAAGGGTGCTAGAGTGTTTGCGAGTCAACAGGAGCTTGACAGCAGTCATCGTGACAATGCTGGATATAATGCACAAGAACAAAATACTGCGTTTCTTAAAAAGCCTGAACTTATTTCCATTAAAGATGGGGCAATATTAGAAAATTATATCCTTGATAATGAAGGTAAAGCATACATTTCAAATGATGGTGAGATTGATAGTCCAGGGCGATCCATTAATAACACTGTAAGGAATGGTGCAGAGCTTTATGTGTATGCAGGAGGACTCAGTGAGAATAGTAAAATTGAACATGGTGGAATTGAAAATGTTCAGGCTTTAAAAGGAAAACAAGGTTTTTCGAAAAATGCTGTTGTTAAAGAAGGCGGGCACCAAAGTGTTGGAAATGGAGGGAAAGTAGAGGGGACTAAAATTTATGGCGGTGAGCAGCTTATTTTCGGCGAGGGGGATATTGGAGGAGAGATTAAAGGCAGTAGTGCTTCTCATACTATCATTTATGGTCAAGATGAAACACTAGGCCAACAAAAAGTATATGATGGCGGAAAAGTTTGGAATACAAAAGTTATGCGAGGGGGTGTCCAAGAGGTTGGACAAAAGTCTCAAAGTGCAAAAAATGGTGGTTTTGCATTTCACACAGAAGTTTTTGGTGGTGGTAAACAACGTATCTTAAAAGGCGGTCAGGCTATTGGAGTCACTTTAAATGAGAGTGCTATTCAGGAAATATATACTGATGGATCTGTAAAAAATCTAACAATGAATGATCAAACAAAATCATGGGTGCATGCTGGAGCAACATTAGAAGGCAAGACACAGGTAAACCATTCTGGGCAGATCCATCTTTATGCTGGGAATGATCAACAACGCACCACAGTAGAAGATATTATTTTAAATGGAAAAGATACAAAACTATACTCTATTACTGATGAGTTTGATGAAAAAAGTTCTTTGATACAAAAATTAAGTGGTGAAGGGAGTGTTATTTTTTCGTTTACAGGTTCTGATCCATATTATTCTCAGCTTCATGTGAATAATCTTTCAGGAAATTTACATTTCGCGTTCAATACTACGATTGCCCATAACCGTGGTGATTATCTCTTGGTTGAGAAAGGCGCTGGGAAACATACAATAAGTGTTGCTGATTCTGGAGTTGAAATCACGGATCCTTTTTCAAATAAGCGTGATTTAATTACGGATCAAAGTGGTGGAGCGCATTTTACGCTGACAGATCTTAAGGGTGAAAAAATTAACGCCATTGATGGTGGAACTTATATGTATGATTTGAAAGAAAGAAAGGATGAAAATGGAAAAGTTTGGTTTTTATCGGCAGACCGCCTCAGTGGACCAGAACCTTCTATACCAGATCCGACAAATCCTTTTTTTCCTGGAGAAACATCAACAACCCCCTCTACAGATGCAGTGTTAACGTTGTCCGTAGTTCCTGGGCTTATTTTTAATAATGAGTTGCAAATTATACGGAATGGTAGAAAAATTTGGGACAGAAATAAGAAGGATATCGAACTATGGACTTATGGGATTAAGAGCAGAGAACGTGTTGCGACAGGCCATACACACTTTAAGCTTGGGCAGACAGGTTTAGTCTTTGGTGCTGATCAGTTGAGTGAATTAAGGCATGGAGAGTTGTATGTTGGTGGTTTCGGGAGTTATGATCAAGCACGTATTTCTCATGCACGAGGTGGTGACAGCGATTTGAGCTCTTATAGTATTGGAACTTACGCAACTTATTTTGATCATCGTGGATGGTATATGGATGGTGTTTTGAAATATAATTATTACCGAGATAATTTGAAAGCCATATCAACGAATGGTTTAGCCATTCAAAGTCATTACAATCAGTGGGCGATAGGTGGATCATTTGAGATTGGTTGTTATTTTGAACCGGCACAGAATACTTGGATGCAGCCTTATATCAAGCTAACAGGTTTGCAGGTTGAAGGTAAAAGAATAAAACTTTCCAATGGAATGATAGGTGATCTAAGCCCATTAACTTCATTCCGCAGTGAAGTTGGATTGACTGCAGGACATGAATTTTTTGTGAGTTCAGAAACTTCATTAACAGCTTACATTATGGCAGCTTGGTTGCGTGAGAATATAAATAATAATTATACGACAATTAATAACCAGTATAAATTTATTACAGATTTATCAGGCAGTGCGGGTAAATTGGGAATTGGTTTAAACGGTTCGGTCAATGATAAACTAACACTTTATGCGGAAGCACATTATCTAAAAGGACATAAGATTAAGAATGCTCTTCAAGGTATTTTAGGATTACGCTATAGTTTCTAAATATGTGTGTATGGCTGATTAACTTTACAAATGTAATTGTTTTGCAAACTTAAACAGATAACGTTCGGCTATGTCTTCTCGAGAGTGTAAGGACTTTCTCAAATAGTAGAAATGTCTTTATACTCTCTCTTTTAAAGGCAACATACTGAATTTATAATAATAATTCATTTCTATGCATGTTGAATGAGAGTCGCGAAAATCATAGGATTCTCTCATTCCAAATCTGTTTATGTTGAATCAATCAAAACCATTTTCTTGCACGTCACAAGCAGGGAAGCCTGCGTGGATAAAAATTGTACAAGAAAGAACTAAAAATACCTCTTATAAACTGCCTCAAGTACCAAAGGGTGTCGCGTTGCAACATTTTAGGGCTGGAAAAGTGTATGATGATATCGGCTCGCTTCTTCATAAGCGTAAAGATTGGGGGGATCAATGGCTTTACCGGTATATCATTCATGGATGACGTGGCGAAATGGGCTTGAGTGCATTGAGAGATGTCTCTTTAAAACAAGTGAGTGAATGTACAACCCAATGGCGTTTTGTTTTACGTGAAGAGGGGGCCCCATTAAAGGGCACGAGCATTTTTTTCATCTATAATTCCAGATATGCAAATTATTCCTTTAACTTAAGTGAACATTTTGAATTTTATTCAATTTTTCTGCTTTAAGTTAGAGTTTTTTAGTGGTTTATAGATAAGCAACTTTAAGTTGTTTAAATTAAAAAATACACTAAAAAATTGTATTTAGACATAAATAAAACACATTATGATACAATCTAAAATGAGCTATCTATGTAGTCGCGGGGTATTTTTCTAAATAATTGAGAGTGGAGTGTGGATAATGCGGTATAAATACAAATTAAGTTTTTCAGTATTGATGATCAGTAGTTGTCTTGTGCAATCTGCAAGTGCAGTTGAGAGTAGGAATAGAGTGCTAACAAGAGCAACACATGTGGTAAATAGAGAAGAGGAAGAAAAAAAAATAGCACTGATGTCTAATTTTTTTCGCAATAATACTATTCTCAAAGATGGTGATGTAGAGCTTGTTGATAATGGAGAAAGTTCTGTAGGTTCCACTATTAAAAAAGGAGGGATGCAAATAGTTACACGGGCTGGAATTGCAATGAACGCCAAAATTTTGGGAGGTCAGCAGTTTATTCATGAAGAGCCATATATTGATCTTACAAGCGTGGAGAGAAAAAGTAGTGCATATAATTCCACAGTTACTGGGGATGGTGGAACAGTTGGACAGCAGAATGTGTATGATGGAGCGTGGGGTTGGTATACGAAAGTGGGAGATAACGGAGAACAAAATCTTTATGCAGGACAAAGAAAAGAGGGGGGAAAATCAATGTATGCTGAGGTCTCTGGGAATGGGAGACAGCACGTCTTAGCGTTAGGAGAATCTTATGCTACTAATTTGAAAGATCATGCTATTCAAGTTGTATATCCTGAAGGGTTTGTGGATGGTCTGACTGTTAACAACTTTGCTAAATCGTGGTTCCATGTTGGTGTACAAGAGGTCCTTGGAGAAGTAAGGATCAATGATCACGGAGAACTTTATTTATTCGCTGGTGATAGGACAAATCATACGACTAAGGAAAAAATTTCTATAAAGGACAGAGTGGATGAAACAATATTTGAGGTTGGTGAACGGAATATGGGAGAAAAACCTCAGATTGAAATTGAAGATTTAGGGGGGCAAAATGGGACTGTTATTTTTACTTCTATACCGTATGATCCACGATATATTTCACTTCATGTTGAGAAACTTTCAGGGAGTTTACATTTTCGATTCAATATTAGTGCTACGGGGGATTCGAGTGATTACTTATCGATTGATGAGGGCGCAGGTAATCACAAAATAAGCGTTGCAGATTCTGGTCGTGAAATTACAGGTCTTCTCTCACAAAAGAATAGTTTGGTTACAGGGATTAATTTAATTACTGATAGAAGCCACAATGGAGGCGCTAATTTTACTCTGGCAGACCTTTCGGGTAAGGACATTACAGCTGTTGATGGTGGGGCCTATCAATATCAATTGCTGAAGAGAGATAGATGTGCTGATTCTAGTGGTAGTGCTACAATTTGGTATTTAGGAAGAGCCTCTGGAGGTACGACACGTTCGAATACTGAAGCACAGTGTGTAAACAAGAAAACGAAGATTCCTCTTGCATTATCTGATCAAGGTGCTCCTTCTAGAGGAAAAAATACAGGCTCTCGTAAACCTACTATAAAACAACCAGCTAAACCACGACCTCCACGTCATTTAAGAGGGGCACAGAATGTCTCTAGTGTTTCTGTATCTCCAACTGTTTCCTCTCTTGGAAGTCACGTTATTGAAGTCTTAGGTTCAGGAAGTTCTCATCCTTTTTCTGATGAAAAACAACAAACTGCTGTTTCAACCTCTTCTCAATCTTTAGCCGATCAAATGATTGTGCGTCCAGTTCATAAAGAACAACCTTTTCCACAATTGAGTGAGAAACTTTCAGTTTCTCACTTTTTGACCACTCCCTCTACAGATGCGGTATTGTCTATGTCTGTGGCTCCAGCGATGATTTTTCACAATGAAATGCA
>NZ_JBHIND010000003.1:0-5137 GCF_042194695.1 Bartonella sp. CM86QHHN | reverse complement strand
TTTGATGATGTCAAGGCTGGTGATCTTGGTGGTTATATTGAAAAGGAAAGCAACTTATCTCATGATGGCAATTGCTGGGTTGGTGGTGATGCATGGGCTTTTAGCTACGGTCGTGTTTATGATAACGCTATTGTTTGTGATGATGCTATTGTTTGTGGTCACATTTATGGGAATGCGCATGTATGTGGTAAAACCCGCGTGTATGTGGGAGCTCATGTTTATGACAATGCTCACCTTTCTTATAACGCATGGGTTTATCATCATGCAAGGGTTTATGGTAATGCAAAATTATCTGGGAGTGCACGTATTCATAGAAATGCAGAAGTTTATGATCATGCTGTTGTTAATGGCGCAGCGAAAATTTATGGCAAGGTCTATGAAAATGCTAGCGTGGGGTGTCATACTGAAGTTTACGGTTCTGTTTATGGCAATGCGAAGATCTCTGGTTATTTCCATATTAGTGGTAATGTATATGGCAATGCAATAATAAAAAGATCTGCTAGGTTTTCTTTCGTTCCCAGAAATTGTGAGGTTTATGAAGGCGATAATATTGTTAAAACGGTCGCTGAAGTAGCATAAATAACAGGCGCGCCCCGCGCCTGCTTTCAGAGAGCAATGTAAAAATAAAGGTATTAAAATTTCCATTAAACTCAATAAAACATGGAACATAATTAAAATTATAGGTGTTGGTAATGTTCAATCATGATGATATCGAAAGTGTTGAATTTTATTTTACTGTAAATGGTAAACAAATAAAATTTGATAAAGAGACTAATGATAAATTAAAGGCAAAAATAGATTGGGAGAAATTTTTATCGCAATTATTCGTTGATAAGGAATAATAAGCCCTCTGGGTCAAATGCATATATTTTATATGGGATATAAAAATGCCAAAAATTTTTATTGTATATAATAATCATACTATTTTAGAACAAACTGAACGTGTTCTTTTTAAGCTTGGATTGGAACCATACGTTCTGAAATTTGGTAGTGATGATTTAACTACTATTGAGGATTTTAAACAAGAAATTAGTATGCAAACTAATTCTCCAAAATTTGGTATTGTGCTACTTACTCCCGATGAGATTAGCTATGCAAAATCTGCTGATAAAAAAGACGCACAACCGCGCGCTAATCAAAATGTTATTTTTAGAATGGGTATGTTGTTTCCTATAATTTCTTGCAGAAATATTGCTATTTTAAAACAACGAGATGTTGAAGTGCCTTCAGATTATGAAGGGATTAATTACATTCCTTTTAATGAACACGTAAAAGAGACTCTCCCAAAACTTATTGAACTATTAAACACAGCCGGATTCAATTTAGATACAGTTAACTACTGAAATTTTTTCTTTGCATGAAGTATACGCAAGATACGCACAGTGTCGTTTGAAGCGTCATAAATTGCAATATCAGAAAAAACGATCATTTTTTATGAACGAAAATTGTATATTTAATTCCTATTTTTTCTATGCAATAATATATCAGTTTTAATCAAAAATAACCTTTTTACTGAAAATGCCAAAATTTTATGCTTATTTACGTGTTTCTCGTGATGGACAAGATACAGAAAATCAAAAATTTGGATTGTTAGAATATGCTAATAAAAATGGCTTTGCACCACTTCATATTGAAGAAGAAATTGCAAGTAGAGGAAAAGATTGGCGCAAGCGTAAGCTTGGTGTTTTAATTAAAAAAGCAGAACGAGGAGATGTATTATTAACCCCTGAATTTTCTCGTATAGCTGGTTCTTCTCTTGCTGTCCTAGAAATTCTCAAAGCCGCTAGTGAACGTGGTTTAATTTTTCACGTGACGAAACAAAATCTTATCATGGACGGTAGTTTACAAAGCGATATCATCGCAACTGTATTAGGTATGGTAGCACAGATTGAGAGACATTTAATTCAAACACGCACAAAAGAGTCATTAAGTGTTGCTCGTCAACGTGGTATAAAACTTGGTCGTCCAAAGGGGAGTATAGCCACAAGATTGAAGCTTGATAGCCATATTGATGAAATTCAAGCATTTATAAATGTTGGTTTATCACAGAGCCGTATTGCTAAGACATTAGGAGTTAGTGTGAACACCTTACGTTTATTTATTGAACGTAAAAACATCAAGCTTACAAAAACAAAGCCTATCATTACCATGCCAAGAACATTGGAAAATTAAGATAAACTGCGCCAAGTTGATAGTTCTTTTCCATGACGTGATGCATTGAAGTATGTTTATTATTTACGTACAAAATACGTACTAAATAAATAATATTTATTTACTAAATAAGGAATATCTTAATGCCTGTAATTACTATGTGTTCAACAAAAGGTGGTGTTGGAAAATCCACATCTATAGCTTATTCTTTTATAGGTATTAGCTCACTCATTAAGTAAGGAGTTTTACTAATTGTCCGTTTTTCTTTAATAGGTCGATTGCTAATTTATCAAACGAAACAAATGTCTCGCCACCTAGCCAATTACCTTCATAAGCTATAATTCCATCAGCAAAATCACCACCAGCCTCTAGAATAGCAAGCCCTGCTTCAACAGCTGGTCTATTCATTACTATATTACTGGTTGCTAGCAGATCGCGTAACATTCCAGCTACATCTTCTTTTGATAGTCTTGCACCTCGGCGAAGTATCCAAACAAGTTCGCATAGACAAGGTAGAGAAATAGCTATGAGAGAAGCTTCTCTTAAAATCTTACTTGCTACCTCCCCTTGCTTTTTATCATCTTGTAAAACAGCACGAGCCAGAACATTTGTATCTACAGAAATCTTCATTTTTTCCCAGCCCAACTAGAAGCTGTAATTTCGTTCATTTCTTCAATGGTTAGAGGTTTTTTTAGTTTTCCAGAAAATCGTCCAATAAAGCTCTCAATAGTGCTTGTAGGCTGTGACGCTTTTATACGAAGTTCACCACCTGGTAACTTATCAAAGTCAATCTTCTCACCTGGTTTAACACCAAGGTGCTGTAGTAAATCCCGCTTTAGCGTAATTTGTCCTTTTGCTGTAACTGTTAATGAAGACATAAAAAATTCCTCTTACTATATAATTATCTAATATATATAAAAGTAATGTAAAAATCAATTACTCACAAGAAACGAAATTGTGAAATAAACTCGTTTGCATACTGGAATGTGCACACCCGATTATGCCTGATTTGAAATTAACAAGATATAAATATTTATTACGTATTTTATACGTAAATAATAAATATTTACAAAATAAATAATTATTATTTATAATTTTAATAAATACGTAATAAATAAATGGTATTTATTTGGTGTTTATTCATTGAATAAGGAATATCTTAATGCCTGTAATTACTATGTGTTCAACAAAAGGTGGTGTTGGAAAATCCACAATGGCATTAGTATTAGCTAACGTTTTTGCTAAAGCCGGATCTAAGGTGAAATTAATTGATGCAGACCCAAATCAACCACTTGTGACATGGATGAAAAGATCTGTAGATACAATGCCTCAAAATATAGAAGTTTCTGGAAATATTACAGAACAGAATATTGTTTCTTGCATTGATGATGCTGTAGAACAGTTTCCATTTGTTATTGTTGATCTTGAAGGTTCTGCTAATCTTGCGGCTTCTTTTGCTATAGGGAGAGCAGATTTAGTTTTGGTTCCTATGAGAAAAAAACAACTTGATGGAGATCAGATAGGAAAGATCATTGCTTTAATAAAACAACAGAGTCAGTTTTTTAAAAGAGAAATACCTTTTCGTATCGTATTTTCTATGACTAATACCTTAAACAGTCGCGAAGGACAGCATATAGAGAAAACGTTAGAAAAGGCTAATCTTCCTATTTTACCTGCTTCATTAACTGAAAGAGGAGCTTTTAGTGCTCTTTTTCAGATAGGGGGGTCTCTCTTTGATTTAGCATCTTCTGATGTGAATAATCCTCAAGCAGCACAAGAAAATGCAACGGTTTTTGCTAATGCTGTTGTGAAGGTATTGGATAATGAAAATTTATTAAAGGACAAAGTAGCATGACAAAAAGAGCTGAAATTGTATTACCGAATCTTGAAAATTTACAACCGTTTACAAAAGCACAAAAAGTAGATGAACAAGAATTAGGTAAGATAGGTCAAAATAATGGTTTTACGACACGTCATAGTGTAGAAACAAAACGTGGTAGTGGACGTAGAAGACGTAGTTTAAAAACAGCACGATTAACACTTGCACTTGAACCAGAAGTAAGAGACAGTTTTTGGTCTTTAGCAGACGAACTTAATGAAGATGGTGGTGATTTTCTTAATCGTCTTATTGAAAATTATATAAATAACAATTACACACAAAATAAATAATTATTATTTATTATTTACGTACAAAATACGTAATAAATATTTAAAATATTATTATGAATAGAGAAGATAGCTGTATGTAATATAATTTTAAAAGTATTCATTCTATTCGGAAACCAACCACAAAATTGCTTTCTGTTTTTTAGGTTTGAGTTGTCTAAAACCTCTTAAAAGGCAGTATTCTTTACTGGAAATTCCTTCATCATAAGGGTATGAGATATTTCTTTTTTGTGAAATGTCGGTATAAAAAAAGGAGATATGAACATCTAGTATGTTAGCGATTTCCTGCAAACGTCCAGCTCCTACACGATTTGAGCCTTTTTCATATTTTTGGATTTGTTGGAAGCTTACTCCTAATTTGTTTCCTAATTCTGTCTGAGAAATTCCCATGAATTTTCTTCTATCGCGAATTTTTTCCCCTACAGAAATATCATTAAAATGTGGAGTTTTGTTTTGCACTTTAAATTCCCCCTACCGGGTGCGAGCGCCCTCGCATTGGTATTCCGGGAGTTAAAAGTACTGAATTATAGTCAGCTTTTTGCTTTTAGTGCTGAAAAGCACCTGGACATAACAAAAACTCCCGGAACTCCGGGAAGCCCAACATAGTGAGCTAATTCTAACGCTATAATTTAAGGCTTTTAATCCCTTGTTGATTGTTGCGTATGCAATCAACACATTGATTAATTCATAGAAGAATTTCAGAAGATTGACAATAAAAATAGTTTTTATTTACAAACTTTATTTTTTAATGAGAGGCTATCCGCCTCTCAAACTCTCTGGAACGCTCACCAAAATCATGACATCAGACCCGCGTTTAATG
>NZ_JBHIND010000018.1:0-4300 GCF_042194695.1 Bartonella sp. CM86QHHN | reverse complement strand
CAGAGATTTTGACCTTGATCCTATGGGACCTGCAATTGAAGGCGGCGTTGGCATCAATGCGCAACTGTCTCACAATTTCTCGCTTCATGGTGATGTCAGCTATCAACAAAAGCTTCAGAAAACTGGTATATCTGGAGCAAATTTCTCAGGCGGCATACGCTATCAGTTTTAAATCAAGGCTGTAAAAATAGCCTATTCATTCTATTCAATTTAATAAAAAGGGCAGCACAATATGCTGCCTTTTTTATTCTTGACACCCTTTCATAAAAAGATCGCTCGAATAGCTTTTGTTCTTTATCCTCCCAAGATCATCTCCATCAAGATTTATTGATTGACAAGGCTAGGTATTGTTTTTGATGCATACCAGATTGAAGTAGTTGCTCGTACACAGGCAAAAAAGTGCTTTCGTTATAATCCTGAAAAGACAGCTGGGAAGGTCTTGCCAATTTGCTGGAATTGGGGAGCGTGAAATGCGTGTAGCAGTCTTTGTACAAAAGAATGAAAATATGCACTAAAGCCGGTGGTTATGCTTAAGGGTGAGAATAAATTCAGTGATTTTGAGAAATCTACCCCTTACGCTGTCTTAGATATTGAATGGCATTTATCTCTCATAAACAAAAATGTCGCAAAGCGCTTCATCTCCAAGTGAAAGTAAAACTTTCAGAAAAAACACCTTATATGTATTTATTGATAAATCATATATGTTTATTGATAAATCGCGCTTGCTTCATAAAATCCCCTTCCCCTTTTTCTCAAAGCAAAAAGAAAATGTAAAATTTTACTGTCGTAAGTAGATAAAAAGCACAAGCTAATATTATTTTCCTCTTTACATAGGAAAAATACTGCAAAATATTTCTTTACGCAGATAATTTAATTAAATACACCCAAAAAACAAAGACATCAACCACTTTATCAAAATACTCAAGAAGAAACTAAGATTTATAAAAGCATCAATCAGTACTCTTTAGCATATTTATAAAACACATTACATCCAATATAAAACACCTCAGATCTAAAATTAAGTAAAATTTTTTAATTTTTGCTGACGGCTGTTCCCAACGATGCTGCCCCCCCTTTATTCTCCTTAATGCATCAAAATATATGACAGTACTGTGATACCATTAAAAAGTACAAACAAACAACGATCATTTGCTTATAATATTGTCTTTAAATATCATTTTAATATTTTTAATTATATATTTAATACGTAATAACTAAAACTATAAATATAATATGACTTAAATATAAATATATACATTAATTATTATATTTTTTAATTTGACTATAAGTAAATTATAAAACTATAAGTAAATTATAAAATAGTGATCAAGAAGAATATTTTTATAGACCATTATTTATTTTCTTATATTGTTTGTTCTTCTTATAACAAGTGGAGATATGGCAAACAGAAAAAATATTTGTAGCTTAGTTTTAAGTGAGGAGAACATAAATGTCTAAAAAATCTCTTTTATCGTATACAGCAACTGCAGCAATTCTATTATTTGGGACCTACCACAACACACAAGCGGAAGAACTTAAAGAACTTAAAGTTTCTGATGGAAATAAAATGGAAGTCTCTAAAGAAAGCTACGAGAATATTTGGGCAGAAACGGGTAGAAAAATCATCGGCAAGAATTTAAAGCTGGGGAGTACCTCCCCAACACCACCATCTGTTACAACCGTTGTCACCGTTAAAGGATCCGATAGTTTGATTGAATTATCGGACAATACCATCATTGGTGCTCCACTTGGAACTAAATCTTCCTATGAATACGGCGTTAATATATCGGATAACGCTACATTCAAAATGACAGGAGGTTCTATCAATGTTGATAAAACCGCTATTCAGCTAAATGCTGGTAACGGAAATATGGAAAATGTCACAATAACAAGTGAAAACAGCGAACCCTATAACGCAATAAAAGCTGAAAAAAAAAGTAAACTCACTTTGAAAAATATAACTGTTAAAAAAGCAAAAAACAGCATCTTTGCAGATAACCAAACTCAAGTAACAGTTATCGATGGATCTTTTGAGGCAAACGAAACAGCAATCAATGCTCGAAACGGTAGTATCATTACTTTAAACAATAAGGCAAAAATCACATCACTTAACGGTGATGGGCTCAATGCCATTGGTGAGCAATCAAAAATTTTTATGACAGGGGGAACTGTTACCGGTAGCAATAGTGTATTATATACAAAAGCTGGTGGATATATTAATGTTAAAGATGTTGTGCTCACAGCAAATGGTAAAGGAACAAAATTCGGTGCATTTGCAAGAGGTTCCAGCACTATTGAATTGAATGGTAACACAACAATTAAAAATGCTTCGATCGGTGTTAAAGCCGAAAGTGATAATGCGACAATCAAGATGACCGGAGGATCGATTGAGGTCACAGGAGACAAAGCAGTAGGTGCATCATTTCTTAACACCACCAGCAAAGAAAACACGCTGAAAGATGTAAAAATATCAAGCGGAAATGATGACTTTCTTATGGATAAAGGAATAAGTGCTGACAAAGGAAGTATTGTCACTTTAAATAATGTAACCGTCACGAAAGCAAAAAACAGCATCTTAGCAGATAACAAATCTCAAATAACAATCACCGGCGGATCTTTTGAGGCAAAAGGAGAAGCAATAATTGCTCAAAACGGCAGTAGCATTACTTTAAACAATGGTGCGAAAATCATTTCATCTGAGCATAATGCGCTGAGTGCCATTGGTGAGCAATCAAAAATTTTCATGACAGGAGGAACTGTTACTGGGAGTAATAATTCATTATATGCAACTTTGGGTGGATATATTAATGTTAAAGATGTTGCACTCACAGAAAATGGCGAAAGTTCAGTTACAGGCGCATCAGCTGAGGGCCCAAACAGCGTCATTGAATTAAAAGGAAAAACAACGATTACGAAGACTCTCTTTGGTCTTTATGTAACGGATGGAGGCAAAATCACAAGCGAAGAATTAACGATAAAAGGGAAAAGAACAAATATTGAGGGAATCGAACTGCCCAGCATGGGTGTAAATGCTGCTGCAAATAGCGTCATTGAATTAAACGGAAAAACAACGATTGAAAAAGTTGATTTTGGACTTGTCGCATCCAATAGCACGATTAAGATGGTCAATGGCGCTGAAAACAAAATAGATGCAACAATAATTGCACTAAAGATAAACAGAAATGGACATATTGATCTCGCAAATACTTCTGCAACAGCAGGGGTTGCTGGGGTGAATTTTGCAGATTTGTCTAAAAATAAGTTAAATGGCCTAAGTAATAGTAATCCACAAGATTGGCAAAACAGTGAAGTTAATTTGACCAATACAGATCTGATCGTTGAAAATGGTATTGGAATAAATACCGATGAATCAATGGGGAAAATTAATCTCAAAAATTCAAAAATCCTTGCAGATACGTTATTCAAAAACATAAAGCAGAAGACAAAACCTGTTGAAATGTTTACTTTAACTGCAGATCATTCTGTCTTACAAGGCGGTGTAAGAAATGACGAAAATGGGCAAACACGCTTTGATCTGAAAAACAACACAAAATGGACGTTGAAGATCAGTAACAATGAAAAAGATGCTGATGGAAAACTACTTGATATTGCTCAAAGATCTCGTTCCGATATTTCTACGCTTAATCTCGATAACAGCTCCATTATGTTTAGCAAGCCAACAGAAGAGCATTACCAAACTTTGTATATAGGTTCTGGTAAACCAGACACGCAAGAAGTCTACAATGCAACGGGTGATGCAAAGATTTACTTCAACGCACAATGGAGTGATGGAGCACCCATCGCCGATCAAAAAACCGATAGGCTTTTGATCCATGGGGATGTCGCTGGCAACACATCAGTTTATGTTTCAGGACGCGTAGAAAAGAACAGTAGTCAAGCAAATATCTCTGCTGCTCCTAATGTACGGGGGCTTTCACTCATTCAAGTTTCTGGAAAAGCAACTGAAAACTCTTTCAAACTCGTAAATGGCTATACCACAAGAAATGGTTTACCAGATATGTATACACTACGTGCCTATGGACCAGACTCAAGCCAAGGCAAAGCCGATATTGCGCAAAACCTCTTTGATGAAAAGAATGAAAATTTCTGGGATTTCCGTTTACAACCCGAACTGCTTGACTCCAATTCTGGTTCAAATCCTGATCCTGAAACAAATATCCCTACCGTTGCCCTTGTACCACAAACAGCAAGCTATTTGGTCATGCCAAATGCTCTCTTCTACAGTGGATTAACCGATATGGCTAAACAAAACGCACTCTTAGCCAATATCAGAACATCT
>NZ_JBHIND010000009.1:0-4131 GCF_042194695.1 Bartonella sp. CM86QHHN | reverse complement strand
TTTTGCCAATGGGAAGAGAGATCAAAAGCAGCAGCAATGATATTTTTCCATTTGGTGATGGTGGTGGTATCAGCACCAAAAAAGCGCATGACGGCTTCAAAGGCACGCCCAAAAGCCCGAGATACCCCCCGTGCAAAACCTTTGACAAAAGAAGAAAAACGATCCCAATATTTCCACAAAGCAAAACCAGCAGCCAGTATGACCGCCACAACAGCAGCAACCACAGCCCCTATTGGGGTAAAAATACCCCCCACAACAGAGGAAAGACTTGCCCCAACCACTTCGATCACTGTCCCCATCCAACCAAAAGAGGCAGCAAATGCACTTCCTGAGACAGCAATCCCCCGTAAAGCCCCTACCAGTAAAGTTATGGGGCGTAAGAGTCGGAGTGAACTTGCCCCAAGACCCGCGGTTAGCAAGCCCAGCGAGCGCCCTGCGGCTGCTAAGCCCCGCCAGCTTGCAGCAACACCACGACTGAGTACTCTAAGCTTGATAAAAGAGCCCATCAATTGAAGAAGCCCAAGACGTGTGCCAGCCATGGTAAAGCGCAACACGCGCAGAGCAATATTAAAAGCCATCAGAGCGGCAATGGTTTTGATAATGGCGCTTGTTAAAGTTGGGTGCGCATTCGCCCACGCCATAAGCCCATTAGTAAAATTACCAACACTTTCCATCAAACTGTTGAGAGGAGGCAGAAGCACTTCACCAATGGTGATGCCCAGAGCTACAATACGGTTTTGCAAGAGTTCAAATTGCCGCATAGCACCGGTTGCTTGTTTGTCTGCTTCTTGCTCTACCGAACCTTTAAAGACTTGTGGATCTTTCACATAATCTAAAGCTTGCCCTAACAATTCTGGATTGCCCACCAATTTGGCAAAATCACCAGTAAAATCGCGCCCCGCAATGGCAATCAGCGAGCGCATCCCCTGTTCGGATTTACCCAACACATTAAAAAAGCGCAGCAAGGTGCCGGTGGCATCTTTGTCCAGATCTTGCATGAATTTTTCGCGAGAAAGCCCAATATTGGCAAAAGCATCTTCAATATGCTTGCCCCCTGCTTGAATGCGCGCACTCATGGCATTAAAACCACGCGCAGCACTCTCTGGAACAATCCCAGCAGAAATCATCGCTGTACCAAATGCCGCGGTTTCGCGCGCAGTGAGCTTAAACATGGTTGCCGCACCGGTAGCACGATTGGTAAAATCAGACACTTCACTGGCTTTTGCCGCCATGTGGTTCGAGAGATGATTGATAGCATCACCTAGATCTTCAATGCCTTCCTGATTAAGCTTAAAGACATTGCGCAATTTGGCAAAGCGCTCCCCAATCTGATCCCCCGTCATATCAAAAGCAACAGCCGCTTTGGCAGCATAAATGCTAAAAGCTTCCAGATCTTGTTCACCAATGCCTGCTTGGCTAGCACTGGTCATCAATTCTAAGACTTCACGCGCCGCTAACGGAATCTTGGTGGAGGTTTCAAGCGCAAAACGGCGCAATTCCTTTAAGCGATCAAGGGGGGCATCGAGAACCTTTTCCAAGCCTTTCATCGATTGATCAAATTGCATGGCTTTATAGAGCGGTGCAATTAAGGTTGCTGTTTGCGCAATCGCCCCCACCATACGTCCACGCGCATGGATAAAAGCATTTTCTGCATGGGCTGTAGCTTTCTTAAGATGCTCAGGGTCAAACCACCCTTTAAAATGCTGCCTTGTCTTGTTTTGGAAATGCGCAACATCTGAACTAAAGGCTGCAAGATCTCGCTTGGCAGAAGCGATCCCCTCTTGCAGATGATTAACAAAACGCACAACAAGAGAAACATCCATGATCGTCTCTTATCCTAACTGATGGCTTTCATATTCTTGGGCTTTAAAGCGCGCGAGTTCTTCTCGATAGGCAATCACATCCAGCCAATCCATCTGGTTAATCTCTGAAGGCGCCCAGTGATAATAAAGAGCTAGTTCTGCCCCAAATTGTCTGGCAGAGAGGATTGGCGTTGCGTAAAAAAAGCAAAAAAAGCCTTCAATATTGCGACAATATCCATCACATCAACTCGCTCAATCAATTCAATAGATTCATGTGACATATCAGCCAAAAGTGCTGTGATGCCTTCTGTTGCCTCACTTGTGAACAAAACTTGAGAAAGCTTCGTGATAAGCACATCATTGCTCAAAGTGGTTTTTTGCTCTCCAAACTCAGGAAGCAGCAGCTCTGTCAATTGTGGTCCAATGAGCACCGCTAATTGCTTGGCATGCTTAAAAGTGGGGCGATAAAAGGTCAGTTTCTTGCAGAGAGATTCTTTGCCACCTTTATCTTGATAAGGAAGCGGAACCTGCAATTCCACGTCAATGCTGGTTTGTAAACTTGTCATGATCAATTCCTATAAATGAGAACCCTATCAATAATGAGAGCTTATAAGTTGAGAATAGAGCGGCGGCGAGAACCGATCTCTTGCCCATTGCGGACAAGCCAGCCGCCCCGTTTAAAAGAAAAGCGGTGCAAAACAGAACCATCCCAAAATTCCGTATAGTCCCAAACATTTTTGATCTCGCAATCATAGCCTGTCGCTTTCCCAGCTGTTAAGCCTTCGCTATCCACTTTGACCAACCGCCCTGTCACATCAATGGAATGCTCATGCTCGCGTCCATCTTCTTCAGAGATCACATGTTTTTTGCCTGTGAATTTATGACGAAGCCCAGGAGGACCACCAAAGATGCCGATAATTTCGGGGGTATGGCTGCGGATTTTCATTTGTAAACTCAAAGCTTTCACACCAAGACCGCTCACATCAATTTGCATATCAGAGCCGCCCGGTTGATAGGTTTCTGTAATTTCTTCCAACGTAGGTAATTTGAGGGTTTCAAGATCAAGGTGAAGATTCACATCATCATCAACAATCAAGGTAAAACCGCGTACAATGCGTAAAGTCATGCTCTAACTCCTTGCTGCTTTGCGATAAGTTTCAAGCGTATCGCCAAATTGATAAGTCATTTTCTTTTGGATATCTTGCGCCAAACGGTCAAAATAAGCGCTATTGCGCCGGCTACCAAAGCTTAAATCTTCTAAAGGTGGCACTTCTTCTGCATCAAATTCGACCCGCAATTTTCCCAATTGTAAAGTGCTGTTGGAATTTAAATCGCGGTCAAACCAAACCCGCCCACCAAGCAATGCACCACGCGCAATCATATCATCAAGAAACTGCGTGAGGCTGCGGGTAATGGCAATAACATGTTGGCCAGTAAGGTTTTCATCATTCGCCCAAGGGCGCAAATTGTTAATGATGGTTTTTTCCAAAGCTGCACGGGTGCGCACCACATTGACAAAGCGCCAAAGTGGATCACTGGAGGTGGTATGATTTCCCCATAAAATGCGCCCATTGGAAGCTACTTCTCCCTGCGCATTTTGGCTAAGTCGTGCTGGAATAAAGGTCGCAATATCGGCTTGGTTAAGGCGATTTGCCTCATGATCAATTTCCCCATCAAAATAGCTAATGGGGCGTGCTGTCCCTAAAATGCCATGCACATCTTGGTTGGAAGGAGACCAAAAAACACCGCCCCTTTGCTTGTCACGTTTGATAAACATGGCGGCAGCAAAAGGACTTGCCGGTTTAACACTAACACCCCCCTCACGATTTGCCACCCGTACAAAGGGATCAATCAAATAACAAAAGCGTGAGGAAAAATCTGCACGATAGGCAAGACTTTCTTGCGTGTTTTTACCCCCCGTATCAAAAACCGCAATCGCTTGTAGCTTTTCTGCAACCTGTTCCAAAGCGTCTGCCACAGGGTTTTTGCCATTATCAATCCGCCCTGCACTATAAGCCGGTGCTAAGAGAATTCCAGGTTCCACACCCAAATGCCCCCGCGCATGCGCTAAGGCATGCACACCGGTTAAAGCAACATTGGATCCCACCATTTCGGTTTGTGTCTCAGCAATGGTTAATTTTTCTTCCACCCGCACAAGAATAATTTGTGCCTCGATCCCCTGCGCGCACACGGCGTTAATCACATCAAGAGCTGTGCCTCTTGTTTCAAGCTTTTGGATTTTTTCTGTCTCATGGGTGAAGACCAACACGGGCTCGTCGAGGGGAAAAACTTGGTTGTCAGCATCAGGGGCTGTAACAACCGCCCCAAT
>NZ_JBHIND010000069.1:0-4125 GCF_042194695.1 Bartonella sp. CM86QHHN | reverse complement strand
TGGGGATATTAATGTATTAACCATTGACGGGCTAAACAGTTTTGTTTAGAGGTTTTTCCATAGAAATGTGGGGGAGAGATCTTCAGCAGTTAAAATAAAGCAGTTTTTGGGTATCACTTTTCTTTGGTCACAGAGGCATGTGCTTTTGTTAAAAGCGTTATAGGGCAGTGGCTGTTTTGAGTGGATTTATTAGCGGTTCCATGAAGTTCTTTTAAATCATGCTTCATGAATAGTGCAAAGCGGGGGCAATCTGTATTGTTTTGTGTATTTTTACGCCAAAGTTCTCTTTTGAGAATTTTTCGTGCCATTTTTGTTTTCTTTGGCTTGTTTACAGGTGTAAATGTTTATGCGCGCTCCTCAGCTATTTTTCATTCCCCAACCGATAATTTTTCTCGTAGGTATTCAGAAAAGCAGCAATTAGAAAGAATTGAGAAATTACGCGCTTTAACGCCTAAAAGGATAAAGACGCCTTCAGAGCAAAATCCAGAAACGCTTTTGGGTGGGAAGCAATGTTTTCCCATTCATGCTGTTGTTGTTGAGGGAGTGCACCATGTCAAAAAGCGCTCTATATCAGCCGTAACAGAGCCTTATGTTGGAAGATGTATCGGTCTTTTTGATATTCAGCTCTTAATCAAGAAGTTAACCAAAGTTTATTTGGATCAAGGCTATGTAACGGCGCGTTTTTATATTCCTGATCAAGATATCAAAAACAGCAAGACGCTCAAATTTGTTGTCGTTGAGGGGAAACTTTCAGAGATTTACTATAATGGTTCACCGACGTCTCGTTATAATAATGTTGTATGGAGTGCTTTTCCTGGGCTTCAAGATCATGTTCTGAACATGCGCGATATTGAACAGGGGCTTGATCAGATCAACCGTTTGAGTTCAGCGCACGCTCAAAGCGAACTTCTTCCAGGGCGTGAAGAAGGAAGCACCATTGTCAATATTAACAATCATCCCGATAAAACTTTCAAGGTTACTGTTTCTCATGACAATATGGGACAAGCCTCTACAGGTTATGCGCGTTATAGTGCGGGCTTGAGGGTAGAAAATATTTTAGGGATGAATGATGCGTGGGATTTTAACTATCAGCGCAGTGAGCCCGATTATTGGGGTGGGAGCAAGCAAGAAGGACATAGCAATAACATTTCAGCGAGTGTGAGTATTCCATATGGTTATTGGACCTTTGGATTGAATGGCACTGTTTATAATTACCAAAGCATAATCCCTGGCAATTTTACCGATATTGAGACGACGGGGGATTCCAGTGAGTTGCACGCCAGTACAAGCAGGGTTCTTTACCGTGACAGTGTTTCCCTTACAGCCTTGAATTTAGGTCTTTCTTATAAAAGAACCAACAATTACCTTCTTGGCAATAAGATTGAAGTGGGCAGCCGTCAATATAGCGTCGCCAATTTTGGCATTTCGCATTCGCGCCAGATGTTGGGGGGGACTTGGACCTTTGATGTGAGTTATTTGCAAGGTCTTCCCTTGTTTCATTCAGTAAAGAAACATGCGCCAGGAGCAGGGGATGCGGAGCCACAATTTGCCAAATTTACCGGTACGCTTAGTGTCATGACGCCTTTTAAGGTAGGGAGCTTGGACTTTATACTGAGCAATCTTTTGAGTGGTCAATATTCACCGCATAATTTATTGGGAGCTGAACAGATTTCGTTGGGGGGCGCTTCCAATGTTCGTGGCACGCGTGAGAGTTTGCTTTTTGGCAATAACGGTTTTTTTAGCCGGAATGATTTGTTGCTACGCACCATTCCGTGGAGCAATCACGCGACCTTCAAAAAGGTTTTTGGAGAACTTCGCCCTTATGTTGGTTTGGATTATGGGCGTGTGTTTTCGCAAGTTTTGTATGGGATTAAGAGTGACCAGCTTGCCGGTTGGACAGCAGGTGTCAAGCTTGCGGGAGGCATGGTCTCTCTTGATGCCAGTTATTCCAGTATTTTTTGGAGCACAGTTAAGCACAAAAAATCAGGAACATTTTTTATGACATTAACAATGGAACTTTAAGCATTTTTTATTGGGGAGTTAACGTATGAGATATGAGAAGAGAGCAGAAAGAGCAGCTTTATTAGGTGTTTTAGTCTCCAGTACGATGCTCAAAAAGGTTTTATTTGGGGGACTTGGTTTTTCTTGTTTGTTAGCCCCTTCAGCGTTACAGGCGCAAATTGCAGTTGATCCTAACGCGAATGCCGCCCATCGTCCAGATATAGTAGCAGCGCCCAATGGGGTTCCCTCGATTGATATTGTTACCCCCAATGGCAAGGGCTTATCGCACAATAAATATAACGATTTTAATATTGGAAATCCGGGTGTGATTTGGAACAATCATGCGCAAGAAGTAGGGCAATCGCAGTTGGGGGGCATTATGCCGGGCAATCCGCATTTGCGTTTCACGGGTTCAGCGAAAGTGATTTTAAATGAAGTGACCAGCAGCAAGCGCAGTGCGCTTCATGGTCCAGGAGAGGTTTTTGGGAGCCCCGCCGATGTGATTATAGCCAATCCCAATGGGATAAGCTGTGATGGTTGTGGCTTTATCAATACGCCCCATGCGACCTTAACCACAGGTGTTCCCGAAATTGATGCGAGCGGTTTTTTGAAAGGCTTTGAGGTGCGAGGTGGGGATATTACCTTTGGCGCTAAGGGAGCCAATTTTTTCTCTGGTCAAGGAGCGATTGATATTGTCGATATTGTCTCACGCACAGTGCATTTTGAAGGAGCTGTTGCGGGCAGAGAAATTGGAGTGACAGCAGGGACAGGTCACTTTGATTATGCTTCACGGGAAATGAAAGAACTGACCGATATTACCGGTAAACCGGAATATGCGATAGATGGTTCTGCTTTGGGGGCTCTACAGGCGGATCAGATTAAACTTGTGGCAACAGAAAAAGGTGTTGGGGTTCGCATGCGCCATGATATGGCAGCCAATGCGGGGCAGTTGCATCTTTCTGCTGACGGGAAAATCTCGTTGAAGAATGTTTTTGGTCATGGGGGTGTTGTCCTCAAATCGAAAAGCCAGAGCGTATTGGCAAAGCACATCACCTCGAAAAAGCATATTGATATTGCCGCCCATAAGGATGTGACGTTAGAAACGGTTGGTGCTGATGGTCATTTGAAGATAGAGGCGCAGGATGGGCTTTTATCGATTGCCGGTAAGGCAACCTCTGGGGGCAATATGGAGCTGACTTCGCGCCAGACACTTCAAGTTTCAGGGCTAGGGGCAGGCGCTGATATGGCTCTTGAATCGGGCGGAGACTTGAAGCTTGAGGGGATTGTTTTAGCACAAGGGAATCTCAAGGCGCATGCCGGTGGTGATATACAAGCTCATTTTTTAGCTGGTGGGGTTGATATGGCGGCAACGGGTGCTGCTGGTGTTGTTGTTCTTGGCACCCAAGGGGATGTTGATCTCCAGAGCAGTCAAGGTGCGATTGTTGCTGAAAGTGTTTATGGAGCAGGAGATATCACCCTGGTTTTTCATAACGGGCTATCTGTTTCTCAAACAATTCTGTCGCATCAAAATGTTGCCATTCAAGCACAACCAGCAACAAATGCTCCCGTTCATTTTGGGCAACTTTTAGCCTATGGCAAGGCAAATATTGAGGGTGGGGCGGTTGACTTTTCTTCACTGATGACGGGTGAAGAAGCTGTTTTAAAGGTTGGCAGCCTTGATGCAGGGACACTGATGACAGGTGTCGTTTCTACGGGCGGTTCAGGGGATCTTGTTTTAGATGAAAAGGGCTTTCTTTTGATTACAGCAAAAGAAGGGGTGAAGGTTGGTCAGATTGCCAGTGGTGGCAATATTGAAATTTTTGCAGGCAACGACATCTATTATGATCAGGTCATGGGCTATGGCAGTGCAACATTGACATCGGTATCAGGAGAGATCAGTGTTGAGAATGTGTTGTCTGCTGAGGGGGATGTGAGATTGACGGCAACAACTCTCGATTTAAGCAATAATCGTTCTCATATTTACACGCCGCAAACGCTGTATTTAATTGCAGATCATATTGATGTCTCAGAGAGCGAATTGACTTATGGCGGTTTAGACTTTCAAAGCACCAATGCCCTTGATATTCACCATGCGCGGCTACAAGCTGTGACAGATCAGGGTGG
>NZ_JBHIND010000071.1:0-3852 GCF_042194695.1 Bartonella sp. CM86QHHN | reverse complement strand
TGCATTCGGATTGCCTCCACTTTCCACTTGCGCAACACGGTACAAATAACTCTCTGGCAAACCATAACGCGCTGCCGTTTGCCGTATCGCTTGATTAACAGAAGGACTAGAACGGGTCATTAACCCTTACTCCTTAAAAATCTTCCCGCTTCTCCTAACGCTGCCGAAGAAATGAAATGCCAAAAATGGTCACTACCAATTCCTGCTTTATGTAATCGTATAAATCTTTGTAACATTTGAGCAACTTCCTTCTGGTTCATACCTTTAACGCCAAAAGTTGCTAATTTCGCTATATCACGTTCAAGTATTTGCCTTTCTTTTTGTGGCAATTTTCTAATCGTATCAGATAAAATATTTTGTATAATTTTTGCCCCTGCATGTGCTGCACTAGTTTTTCCATACGGTATATTAACACCTGTTAAATAATTATGTTCAGGCGTTCCTTGAAACGGTTTCAGTGCTCTTTTCGCCGCATCTTCATAGAACCTTTCACCCTCTACAGCTTTTCTAAACGCATGAATGTTTTTAGAGCTTAAAGATCTGCTTAGATTATCTGACATGCTACCCGTTTGTAAAATATTTGAAAGGCTATTAATAGGACGCGAACCTTTTAATAGATCATCAATATAGTCTCTCATCCCTACATGATAAGTATTGAGACCACTAGGCATTGCTCCTTTACGAAGACCTTCTGCAATCCCCTCTCCCGATACGTCCCTCTGTGCAATGTTTTTGCCTTGTTTTATCGCTTCTTCAAAACCTTCATATTTGGCTACACTAGCCCGTGCTGCTTTATAAGTAGGAGAAATTTGGTCCGCTATCTCTACTAAGTCTTTTTTAAGCGATTTATATACATGAGCCATTTGGTTATCACCAAAATTATGATACTTCTTGCTAAGGTAATCGAGAGACTTCTTCGTTTGATCTAATAACTCCATCGTAGGCTTGTAATTAATGTGCCTAAATTCTCTCGAATAAAACATCTCTGGTTTTGCAAGGCGACGGTCCTTTGTTAAGACTTTAACGGCTCGCTCGACTGCTTCTTGAAATGCTTCATGTGCAAAAAGATCATTAAGAGCTGCATAATGCTCTTTTCCTACTGGAGTACGATACACCTGTGCATAAATAGGTTGATATTCTTTTTCTCCTTGCTCTTGAAGTACCCTTTTTAAAACTTTCGTATCTTGAAGAGGTGTAATGTTTTCATCTGCCGACTGACCAATACGGTGAATAGCATTCTGCACTCGTTCCCCATGTGCTCCTTTCAAAAGTTCAGAAACACGCGCATTTGTTTTCCCCATATTCGCAAGGGATACTTCTAAATTTGGACTGATATCTGTCAAAAATGCATGGCGTGGCGCAGAGCCAAGACGCTCTGCAACATTCTCAACACCATCATCATATAATGTTTTTGCAACTTCCCTAACCGCTTTGGTTTGAACTTCCTTATGAGCAGGATTAAAACGCCCTCCTTTCATAAAGGGAATATAGGGAACATGTTGCAATCCCCTTGCCATTTTTTTTGTACCCCAAGAAGCAACTGTACCGGCAAGAGAACCAATAGGACCAGCTACTGTTCCAATACCACCACCAAACCCTGCCGATATAAGACGACCAGAAAGACCCTCTCCTGCTCCAGAGCCATGTAAAGCTCCTGAACCTGCCCCGAACATCATCGCCTTACCAATATTTCCAAGTGTTGACATATGCTTTGCAAGAGCCAAAGCCCTTAATGGAGGCACAAAAAGTGAGAGTCCTGTCGGTACAAGTGAACCAGCAGCATAAGCAATAGAAGACCAAATAGGATATTTCTCTTGCAAGGCTTTTTGGTAAGCGCGCTCCTTAGCTACCCGTCTATTATATATCTCCTCTGCTTTCTTATCACCACGCCAATAATCTATAAAACCCGCTTCATTGGCTGCTTTCATCTCGTCAAAATAATCTGCCGTCGCACCAGACGCGCTATTCCTCATAACAGCATCCAACACCGTAAGATCTTTATCATCAAATGAGAAATCATCTGTTGTAGTTGATTGATTAGATAGCTTCGCAATCTCAGCGGGATCTTCAACTACGCGGAAACGTGTTCCGTTCTTAGCGTATACATATCGAGGAGAAGATGAAGAAGAACTGTTAGCATTTGATCTTATAATCTTTTCAATCTCAGCAGAATCTTCAACTACACGAAAACGTGTCCCATTCTTAGCATATACATATTGAGAATTAATCGCACCAGAAGTCTTATAAGGGGCCATTAATATTTACTCCTTAACCAGAAATTCACCACTGGAACTATCCACAAAATAAAGTACGTTATCCTTAATAGATGCCTCTTCTAAACTCATCTTTGGTATATTTTCACTACCTCCTTGTGACACCAACCCATTAGTAAAAGATTGAGAAGGGTCTTTTTTACGCTCTTTTACTTCCAATCCATGTGATAACCTATAAATTTCTTCATCATTAAATTCTTGAAAATGTGCAAGCATCTTCTTAATATTTAAAAGTCTTGTATGTAATACTTCAGGCTTGTCACTAATATCTAAAGTACCATAAGATGATACTAACCACTTGCTTTCGTTCTCAGATAATGGACCAACACCTACGGTTCCATTCTTACTTTGTTTTTTGATTGATGCAATCACTCGCTTAAAGACACCGCCTTGAATCTGAGTAAATAGATATTTTAATGTTTTGGCATCAGATCCTGGGAAAATTTGAGTAACCGTACCACCTTTACCAGCAACCCAATCTGGATTACTCTCTATAAGTTTAATGGCATGATTAACCGCACCCATAGTATTATCAATTTCTAATGCAACTTCTTTCACATACTCTCTCTTATTTGTTTCCCACTCTTCTATGTCTCGTTTTTTCTGATTATACTCCAATTCCTGTAGAGATCCTTTAATCGGTCTCGCTTCACGTTCACCTGTCTCCGGATTGATATACCATTGATGCCCCAGAGGTAACTTAGGAGTATCACCACCTGTTAACAATGCACTAAGCATTTGAGGATTCCTTGCCATGACAGCAGCTTCTTCTTCGCTGTAGCCTTTGGACTTTAGATACTCGACAGTCTGGTTAACCTGCCCTCTTTGTTTATCTCCTTCATGCAAGTTCTTCAGCCCCTTGGCAAAAAGTTGCCATCCAGACGAATCTGGACTTGCTGTTATCGCCCCCATAAGAAAATCATCAATATTTTTACTAACATCAGACTGTGAAAAACGAGAAAGTTTATCCCAAAAACTAGGTTCTGGTTTAGAATTCTGTTCTTGTGGTGTCACTGGTTCTGTTACAACAGATGCATGATTTCCTACACTAGGTGGAATTTTTTCTCTTGGAATTGGAAACGAAGGTTTATTTTCCTCATTAGGATAAATAGAGCCTATCGGAACTAGAGAACCGTGATACACATCATATGGATTATTCATAGAAATCATACTAGGGAGAACTGGTACTTGAGGAATAAATGGTAATTTTCTATCTTTATCCAGTCTTTGACTTTCATCTATTCCTTCCTGCAATCGCTCTGTTGTCGTTTTTTTTCGTTTGAGTTCGAAATGTTTATATCTCGGGTCAAAATCTATAAAAACCATTACTTTCCCTTTAACTATTTATTTTTTCTAAGATTATTCAAACTAAACGGCAGCATTTGCTGCCTTTTCCGCAGCCTTCTTTAATCCAAAAAGCACCATCATAGCATTCTGCCAAGGGTCGTTACCATGCATCTTAGATTCTGACACATTATTCGTCGTCGTGCCGTAATTCCTTGCAAAGCCATGACCGGCGTTCATAAGCATATTCAACCTATTCCAGCCGCTATTGTCTTGTTCCAGCCAACGTTCTCTA
>NZ_JBHIND010000050.1:0-3242 GCF_042194695.1 Bartonella sp. CM86QHHN | reverse complement strand
TTTTGGCTGTTCGAGTGGAATTTCCTCTGTCACTGGTTCAGACGATGTTTGTACGGCTTCTTGTTCTATCTGTTTAATTTGCTCAACTTCCTTGTCAGGCTTTATTTTTGTTTTAACATCAACAAAAGGTTTAGCGGCATTTGCACGCTTGAGACGTGCGTAGACTTGATTGGAAATCTCAACAAATGGATTATTGGGAGTTGAAGTTTCAAAACGAACAGTGCTTTTATTATCGCCAACAACACACATTGGCTTGGTGATGATTGCTTTCATCTTCGCTCCTTTTGAGGCAATGAATTAATGACATCATTGGTTACTGAATGGCGTTTGATATGTGCAAAATAGATTAGTCTGTTTTATCAATAAAAACAGTACTTTAAGCCCTCTTGAAAGCTTAAGATTTTATCAAATTTTAGGGGATATTTTTGAATTTTAGACGCAATACAACCAGTGCCGTACTGCCACTAAATACGATTTTTCACGTATTGTCAATAGAAAAATCACGATATTGTGTATTTTTAATTTTTTTGATCAAAACTTAGTATTTTAAAAGCCAATCTTTAATTTTATACAAATAACAACATTTATGTTGTATTTAAACATTTTAGATGTTATATTATATTTATGAACAGTCAAGAATTAAAAAGATATCTTACGAAACATGGTTGCAGTTTTACCTCAGGGAAAGGTGGCCATTTGCTTGTAAAACGTGGTTCTAAAAAATCCGTTTTACCTATGCATGGTACGCGGAAAGAATTAGGAACGGGATTAGTTCAAAAGATTCTTAAAGATCTTGACCTAAGGTAAGTCTGAATATGGAGATGTAAATGAAATATGCACTTAAGTTTATCAAAGATGACAATGATACTCTTCTTGTCGTTTCCAAAGACTTTCAAGAATTTATTACCTATGGTAACGACGAAAAAGAGGCTTTGGAACACGCTAAAAATGCCCTTTTAACAGTTATTATGGGGCGTTTCCAAGATCGAGAAGTGGTCCCTTTTGGAGCTCGTGATGCTGCCTATCCTTTTGTTGAAGTATCTTCATTAGTTATTTTAAAAATTGCAATACACAACGCTATGGTTGAAAAGAATTTACGCAAAGCTGATCTCGTGCGTCTTTTAAAACTTCACCCAATACAAATTGACCGATTATTGGATTTAAACCACGCAACAAAATTAGATGCTTTAGAATCCACTCTCATTGCTCTTGGAAAAGAGATCACTATCAATGTTCAAAATGCTGCTTAAAATTTAGCGGTTTTGTATAAAATGTTTATGAAGTGCATTCAGAGCAACATACAGCGAACCGACAAGATGTGGCAGTGATTGATCTTCACTAACAAGATACTGTAGCGCGGCATAAAGGTTGTGCTGTCTATAAAGGCATTGTGCTTCTTTTAGCACCTCTTTCATTGCTTCATAGTAATGAGTAGTTTTTTCAATCCATTGTTTTTTTGCCTCTTCATTTAAAGATGGAGTAAAGTCATCATAAATTGCATTTGGTAAGGCTTTTGCACAGAGATAATTATTTCTCACTTCAAGATATTTTTGTGCAGCATCATATTGGTCTTGATTAATCACACCTTGCAGATAAAGCCGCCCGATATAGGTACCGGAAAGCGGATTTTTAGCCTCTTCTATGGTCAAGCCAAAGCGTTTGGCACGCATTTCAATTGCCAATTTATCCATGGGTTCATGCGGTGTTTTTGCTCGTGAGATACGTCCATTTGGTTCTCTGATACATCCTTTAATCCGTGGACGACCGCGTTTTGCACGTTTTTTTCTTTTTGTCATATTTTTTTCAATCAGAATGGTATGCTATCATTATTAATGAGTGCACTATGATCAGCAGCCCCTGAAGCGATAGCATAATTTTGAGAAGTAATAGGTGAAGGGGTAGGGGATGCCGATTGATCTTTCTTTGCATCAAGCAAATACAATTCACCTTTGAATTGTGGTAAGACAATCTCTGTTGTGTAACGGTCATGCCCATTTTTATCTTGCCATTTGCGTGTCTGTAATTTTCCTTCTATGTAAACCTTTGAACCTTTGTTTAGATACTGAAGTGCAATTTTTGCCAAATGTGGATTAAAAATCACCACGGAATGCCATTCTGTTTTCTCTACTTTTTGATTGGTTTTTTTATCTGTATAGCTCTCAGAAGTCGCTATACTAAAATTGACTATTTCTGCTCCAGAATTCATTGTTTTGCTTTCGGGATTGGCACCAAGGCGCCCGATTAACGTCACTTTATTTAGCATATTTGTAGCCCCATTAGATTAGCAATTTATACATGAAAAATCTTAGCATAATTTGCATATTTATACAATTATTTCAGTTTATTAATAACAGTTTTTTAAGTATTACATTATAATATTGTTTGACAAATTATTTATCAAAAAACCATGTCACACAAATGGCATGGCTTTCTTATTTCTTCTTTTAACTTTTCAATAAATATCCTTTCATTAAGAGTCTGTATCAAACTTTTTTGTTCGATTTATTGTTGACTATCGAACCTTTTTGTGCGATATTCATTTTATGAAAAAAGGGGGAGGCTAAATGAAACGAGAAGCACTGCTTAGAGAATTACGTAAAGAAGCCAGAAAAAGAGGCATTCATTACAGTGAAGCTCCTGATGCAGGCAAAGGGTCACATTATTTGGTAACTTTTGGAGACAAGACAACCGTTATAAAATCTGGTGAATTGACCCCACTTTACGTGAAAATAATAAAAAAGCAGTTGGGGGTATGAGTTACTCTCTCAACGGCTTTAATTTTTCGTTTCAAAAACATTTTGATCATAGTGAGGAGACCTAAACATGGAATATACGTATCAAGCAAAACTGGAATCTGATCCAGATGGTGGTTTTATTGTGACTTTTCCAGATGTACCAGAAGCAATAACAGCTGGAGAAAATAGAGCAGAGGCATTAGAGAATGCTGTTGAAGCTTTAGGGTTAGCATTACGGAGCTATCCTATGCGTGGTTTGCCTTTACCAATGCGACAACAGTATAAAGACCTTGTAGAGGTTACGGTAGATGCGTGGAATGCTCTTAAGCTCGCAGTGGTAGAAGCCTTTAATGAAGCGAATATCACAAAAACAGAATTGGCACATCGTTTGGGTAAAAAAGAAACAGAAGCAAGACGCATTCTTGATCCAAATTATCCAACTAAGCTTCAAACACTAGAGCAAGCACTGAGTGTTCTTGGCAAGCAAGTCGTTATTACAATCAAAAA
>NZ_JBHIND010000085.1:0-3111 GCF_042194695.1 Bartonella sp. CM86QHHN | reverse complement strand
GGTATGCTTTGATGCTTACTTCATTCCCCTGATGGCGCAAGTACCCAGACAGTTTCTATATCATTATGTTTTTATTGTAAACAACAAAACGAAACATTGCGTCGTGTTCTTTATCGTTTAAAAAATGATTTTAGAAGAGCTTTTAAAATAGAGATTGCAGTTAGAAACTATGAATTGCAGAAAAGCTAGATTGATCAGTATTCCGTTTAAAAGTGTTAAGAAACAAAATATTTTGCAAGGATGTTTGTTGCTTAAGGCTGTTGTTATGAAAACTCTACAAAATTTTTGGAGAAGCTGTTGTTGTGTGCTTAC
The DNA here is from genome assembly GCF_042194695.1 of Bartonella sp. CM86QHHN. Classification (NCBI taxonomy): domain Bacteria; kingdom Pseudomonadati; phylum Pseudomonadota; class Alphaproteobacteria; order Hyphomicrobiales; family Bartonellaceae; genus Bartonella; species Bartonella sp. CM86QHHN. The sequence continues at coordinate 2,799 of NZ_JBHIND010000085.1, read as the reverse complement.
AAAAAGCTTTTAATTGATTTTCTTACACAGAGAATTATTTATTACGTGTTTTAAAATACAAAAAATTTTATTAAAAGCATTTGATTTTTATAAATCAAAAAGGCAGCTCTCTTGAGAATTCAGTATTCATTTAGAGATAACAGATTTTATTACATTTGGTTTGAGTGAGATTAATTGGCTCAAGAAAGGTGGTAGAAAGAATAGTTGTTAACGGTTCTTTCCGATAGATTATAAAAAGGCAGCACATTTGCACTGCCTTTTATTAAAATGAATAGAATATAAATTGTTTTTTGCGTTTTCTTAAAACTGATAGCGTATTCCGCCTGAAAAGCTTGCTCCAGATATACCAGTTTTTTGAAGCTTATATTGATAGTTAACATCAGCATGAAGGGCGATATTTTGTGATAATTGTGCATTTACACCAAATCCACCTTCAAGGGCAGCTCCTATAGAATCAAGGTGGAATGGTTCACCAATCTGTATCGTACCATTGTTAGAAAAAGCTTTAACAACGTTTAGTTTACCGTAGAAAGAAAGAATACCGCCGTTTTCAATAGAAAGCTTCGTTTGCGTTAAGCGTCCACCAACACGCACTAAGTATTGATAAGGATTTCCCATATCCACATCAAAACCATCGACATCTGAGAGTGTGCCAAGCATGAGACGTTGATAAACAAGTTGTACTTGTGGTTCAAAGACCAATCCGTTCCTACTGGTTTCGAATTTTTGTCCAATGGTTCCTGATGCACTGAATGTATCAGCATTTTTCAATTCTGCAGTCTTTCCTATGAGAGCTGTGGTGATATCTCCCTTGAGCATTCCATAGGAGAAGAGTGCATGGATGTATATCCCATTATTATGGTGCAGCCCACTATATGCAGCAATTGACCATTTATTGAGTGTACTCTTGTCAGCACCTTCCATGTCTTTAGGGGTGAAAGCTAATTTCCCATATGTCCCTAAAAGACCAAAATTGGCGGTCATATTTTGATCTTCTAGAGCTGCTAATGTAATGCCTGCCTGTAAAGCTGCATAGTGAATATCGGCACCATAGCCATATTGTAATGGCGTACGGTGAGAGGATAATGTCATCTTATTTCCATAAGTCGAGAATAAGACTCCTTTGTTTTTATGATCTTTTGTCTCAAAGGTGTTTTCCTGCATCGAGTTGAGTAAAGTGTTTTGATTGTTTATATCAGCCAGTCCAGCTGAGAATAGTGCGTTAGGCATGGACAAATAGCTTGCCACTTGAGGAACGAGAGCTCTGATCTTTCCCTCATTATCGAGAGTCTCATTTTGCAAGCGAAAATCCCAGAAATTTTGATTTTTTTCCAAGATGTTTTGTGCGTTGTTTGCTTGTCCAAGGGATGATGAACCGGTATTTTGCGCTTCTTTCTCTTTTGGTGAAACACCTTCAATCATTTTTCCTGATTCTGATATCGTATAGATTGTGTAGTCTTTGAGGGTATTTTCTTTTGATTCTTGTGATATTCCGCTAAAATGACTTTGTGTGCTATCGGCTGTCCCATGGCTGGATGTTGGACCATAGGCTTTGAGTATATATTTATAGGGCAATCCCTCCATTGTGGTGTAGCCGTGTGCAAGTTTGAAGGAATCTTCATTTGCATTTCCAGAAACTTGAATGAGTGAAAGACCACGCATATTCGAGGAAACAGAATCTTCAGCTTTTAATATCTCACCTTTCGCAAGGTTTTTGATATGGACTGTTGTGCTACCTGATACATCACCATGAATAAGGAGGCGGTCAGCTTTTTGCTGTTCTTTTACTAGACCATCACTCCATTCAATATTAAAATAAATTTTTGCATTGCCTGTGGCATTGTAGACTGTATTATAAGTGCTTTCTATATCGGGGATTGTACTTCCCTCAGGTCTACGAACCTCAGCTGTTCGCCCTACATACAAGGTATGATAATGATCTTTTTCCCGCCCTTGCGGTACCGTAAATATGATAGAACTATTATTAAGATTCAGTACTGAAACGGTAGAAAGGGCTCGTTGTTTAATATCACTGAGCTCATAGTTAAACGCATTAAAGTCAGTATCGACTTCCTCTTGAGAGGTCTTTAAGTACCATTTGCTCTTGTTATTCAGAGTCAAAACCGTTGTATTGACTTTTAAAGTTCTTGCTCGTCCCTCTATTGTTGAATTATCAGCGGTTAATGCTAAAGTTACAGGAAGAGTATCGTTGTCATAATATTTACGTTTCGTTTTATTTCTCAATAATACGTCAGATCGAATTTCTGAGTCTTTAAGTTGAACTTCAGCAACGGCTCTTGAGCAGTAGGGACCAAGAATACCGGTACCGTTTTTCACAAGAAGTTTTGTATTGCTAAGAACAACCTTATTGACAACTTTTTCTCCACTTTTCAGTGAAGAATCTTTTGTTTCATAAAAAACGATACCACCGGCACCTCCTCGTTGGACGGTTATGGTTGAATCTTCAACGTTGATTATACCATTCTTTGTTTCTAAACCTTTGTATACTGTATTTGCTTTAATTTCTTTAGCATGAATGCGTCCACCTTCTGATACAGAAAGTGCAGACATTTCCGTGTGTATTGTTGATTTTACAATTGTGATAGCTGCTTTATCATGCGCTAATATTCCAGGTCCTTTATCGCGGACAAGAACATTATTTAAAGTCTTTTCTTCTCCCTTATTTAATTCAATCTTTCCCAAAATTCCAGGAGTTTCAGGAGCTGATGTATTTGCATAAGTTGAACCGAAATGAGAAAAAATCAAAGTTCCAGCAATTGTACATAACAAAAAATTTTT
>NZ_JBHIND010000031.1:0-3024 GCF_042194695.1 Bartonella sp. CM86QHHN | reverse complement strand
GGAGGAGAAATTGGTGGTGAAGAAATCTTTAGCCTTTATAAGGAGTGTGGAGCAGATATCCCTGGTGGTGATATTGTTTTCCAAAACTTAAATGATAGAAGAGATGGTTTTGCGACACCAGAACAGCTCGTTGTGAGTTATGATCTTGATGAAACCTTTTACTTTGATTATACGCAGTTTCGGGATGGTGAATGCCCACTCTATCTCAAGTATACATCTGAAGATTCTGAATATTACGCAAGTAATTTTTATGAATTTCTCTGCAAAAGAATTAAAGTACACGTGGGAGCTGAGATACCTGAAGGTGACCAACCGATTGAAAAGATTGAGCACACTCCCACTCCGCAACCTATCCCTTTTTACAAGAGCTTTTGGAAAAAACTATGGAAGAGGTGAAATTGATAGAGGAAATATATAGTCTTTCTAGAGAGCCTAAGTATTATACAAGTAATTTTTATGTAAAAGAATTACAGATTATGCTGGGGGAATGATGATGCAAACTAAAGATGTCACAGAGATTTTAAAAAGACTGGGCTGGGAGCCTTATCGTGATAACGTGGGGGATACTTTTGCGCATTATCATCTTCCCGATCGCATTGTCGGTATTGGCTATGGTGTAAAAAATTATGGAGAGAGTGGCAAAGAGTTTTTGCTTTCGGCTGATCTCACCACCGCTGCTTATTGTCTTGCTCGGGAATATTCTAGAGGTGAAAAATCACAGCGTAAATATGGAGATGTGCTGTTTTACGCGAAGGAGGATTTTAATGTTAAAGCTCCGGATCTTTCCGAAAGCCATATCACAACCGCTTTAAACAAAGTGATTGCATGGGCGCAAGCACAGGATATTGAAAAAAAGTTGTGCGAGGAAGCTACTAATCATTCTGCCGTTGCACAAGCATTACTTGGTGATATGGAGGCTTTAAGGAGTGATAGATCTACCCCAAAACTATCTGTGCCAGAATTTGCAGATTATAAAACAATGACATCGGATGATCGCCTGCTTTTTTTTGCACAGGCCTATAAAAATGGGGAATTAGACGATATTCTAACGCGCAAGAAGCCAAAACAGCGCTCGATAAGTTTCACAGCAGCAATGCGCGTTCTTAAAACACAAGGGTGGTTTTCTACGGAGCCTAGAAAAATGTGGTTGGTTTTGCCCGACCGCTTTATTCAATTTGATTTTGGTTTTATACGTCTTCATGATAATTACAATGTCCGTATTGAAGCTGAAATATCTAATGAAATTATTTCTGTAGCTTGTAAATATATTCACTATAGTGGGGAGTATCGGTGCATATCACCTACAAATACTTATAATTCTTTTAACACGATTGGGGGGGGGATTTTTAGTGGTTTTGATAAAGGCATTGATATTTGTGTAGAGACATTAGATGAGCAAGAGCTTATCAAAATCTCTGAGCGAATAATACAATGGGCACGTGCCCAAGATTTACAAGCATCAATAGAAAGCAAAACACGTGTTCAAAAGTATAGCTACAATATACGTATAGTCTGGCATTTAGCTTGTTTAGCATTGACAGGTCAAATTGATATCCTGAAATCTTATCAAAATTTTTTAGAAGCCGGTACGATTTCTGGACATTTAGAAGACCGTGAAGTGGAGAAGTATGTTAATCACGCAGTTCAATTTGCTGAAGAGCATCTGAAAATCTTTAATGAGCGAAAAGCCATAGATGATCGTCTTAGTTTGCAAGATTTGTCTTTTCTTAATACAGTTTCTGAAGACTTAAAAAGGATGGGGTGGATAGTTTATCGCGATAAGAACTATGATCGCAATGCTTATTTTGTAAGTAAAGACCGTATCATCAATATAATGTACAGTCTTCAAAGTGATGAAGAAGAGCCGATTGTTGTATTTAAGGCTTCGCTTTCAACACTTGGCTTTTCTACTGCTCATAGAGAGATGTTTCCTAGATTGCCCCAATATATAGCTCTCAAAGAGGCAGAAGAATTTTATACAGTTTCTAGTACTGAATTGGATGAAGGCAAGCTAAAGGAGATTTGTACAGATATACTTGAGTGGGCTGATCGGCAAAATGTCAATCAAATCATCTATGATTATGCCGCTTTGCCAACAAACAGTGAAGCTCACCTTGTGGCACGTCACTTTATAGCACTCATTCTGATTGGTGATATTGAAAAGCTCAAATTTTATAAGGAAAGTTTCAGGGCAAAGAACCATCTAGGCTTTGTGGAAGGTATCACGAAATATACGATTGACAACTCTCTTACTCTTGCACGGGGTTATCGAGCAGGTTTTCCGAAAAATGCACCGATTTTAAGCTTGGATGCGCAAACAGCATCTGTTGCTTCTAAAACAACTTCTGTTGAAGTGGCAGAAGAAGTAAATGAAGCGGATGACACTGATGATCGTCTCACCATGGAAAGTGCTCATGCACTTTTAAAAATCCTAGGCTGGTCAACCGAGAAAATCAATGAGAATGATTATATGGCAAGCTATCAATTGGCTGATCGTGAAGTAGATATTCTTTATAACGACGAAATTGCCAAAGACTACCCGCAATTTGATAGCGCCTTTTTGATTAGCACGGGCATTCTTTCCGCTGCTTGTAAATTCATTGATCCTACCTACACGGAAGATATTCCAGATATACAGCTTAATTTTGAAGCCAAGGGATTGGAAATCTTTGAACCAGAGGTCACTACGGATCGTTTAACACAGGCGCTTGATGATGCGCTAGAATGGGCGGTAACAGACATTGACCTTTCTAAAAGGCTACGCTTTGATTATGGTATAGCTCCTTGGGAAAAAGGCGCCACGTCTAAAGCAAACGATACGGATTATGCTTTACTTCATCTTGGCGCTCTTGCCTTATTGGGCAATATTGAGACCTTACAATCTTATCAGAAAAGCTTTACGGCAGGTGATCACCTAGGCTTTGACGAGAGCATCAACAAAACCCACCTTGAACGTGCATTAGCTTTAGCCAAAGAAGTAGCAAAGGTGAAGCAAGTGAGCTACGCTTTGATTGAACGGGTAGC
>NZ_JBHIND010000064.1:0-2919 GCF_042194695.1 Bartonella sp. CM86QHHN | reverse complement strand
GCTTTGGTTCAACAGGGGCAGAAGGAGGAGAAACAGTATCCAGAGATGAAGTGTCCTCCGGAGCAGAGGGCTCAGATGGCAACGACATAGAAAGTGGATCAGGGCGTGGAGAATCAACAGGATCAGAGGACGTAGAAGAAGGAGGGTCAGACATAAACGACGTAGAAAATGGATCGGGAGGAGGAGGATCGACAGGAGCAGAGGACGTAGAAGAAGGAGAGTCAGATGTCAACGATGTAGAAAGTGGATCGGGGGGAGAGGATGGAGGATCAACAGGACCAGAGGACGTAGAAGAAGGAGAGTCAGACATAAACGACGTAGAAAATGGATCGGGAGGAGGAGGATCGACAGGACCAGAGGACGTAGAAGAAGGAGAGTCAGATGTCAAAGACGTAGAAAGTGGATCGGGGGGAGAGGATGGAGGATCAACAGGACCAGAGGACGTAGAAGAAGGAGAGTCAGATATCAACGACGTAGAAAGTGAATTGGGGGGAGAAGATGGAGGATTAACAGGATGAGATAATGAAAACGAAGAAGGTTTACCAAATGGACCATTATAAGAACCTATTCTAGAAGAAATATAAACCCCTTCGAGTCGGAAATCCCAAAATTCCCCCTCACCTTCCACTAATCTTTGCGTAGCATCTGCTTCTCCAAAGGGCGAACCTGGACCATAACCACGAATACGATATTGATAAGGAAAACCTTTCACCGTAGTATAATCATCATAACCATTGGCGAGTCGAAAAGAACCTGCCTGCGCTGTTCCAGCAACTTGAATGAGTGAAATGCTTTGATTTTTTCCCTCATAGACTTCTTTACTTGTATATTTTGGAAAATTTTGCACATGAATGAATGTCGTTCCAGAAACATCCCCATAGATCAATATGCGATCCGTCTTTTGGGGATTAAACAAACCCTCATCATTCAAAAATGCATTCAACCTAATCTGAGCGTTTCCCTCAGCACTGTAGACTTTTTTATCTTTTGATGCGAGAATTTTATCTCCTGCACCTATATCTGCTTTTTTTCCAATGCATAGCGTTTGATAACCACTACCTTCATCAAAGATCAATGTGCTATTGGAAAGACTTAGAGAAGAAAGCGATGAAACAGATTCCTGTAAACCGTTGTATTTACTTTTAGTAAGATACCATTTTGAATAACGAATTAACTCTAAATCAATAACCGATCTATCCTCAACACGCGTACCTCCTGTAAGAGAGGAAGCGTTTGCTTTCACCAATAGAGAAGCATTATTTTCAGCTTTTAGCAACAAATCACCAGAGATTTTTGTTTCATCCGATAATTCAAGAGTGCCTTTTACTTCATAGTCTTTATTCCCCTTCGCATAAATCGCAATCCCGTCTGGAACTGTCATATTTGTCTCTGATAAATAAACAAATGCCCTCCCCGTGATAACTTTTTTGGTTTCTAAAATTTTTTCATCATCTCGTTGCCTCAACATTTTAGCAAGTTCTTCTGGAGCTAAAACATTAAAGCACAGTCCATATACTCCCTCACCCTGAACAGAAATATTGTTTTTTTCTATCTTAATACTTGTATTCTTAAAGCCATCTGGTGAAATATATTTTTGAATTAACTTACCATTATCATTTACATAACCTGAAAAGTTTTTCATCAAGAATGCATGCATATGGTTCAGCTGAATAAAATTGTTTTTCAAATGAACGTCACCACCTTGAAAAACCTCAAAAGCTTCTGGCAATACCCCCATAGCTCGATCACCATCTGTTAAAGTTTCCTCCCTCCTTCCTTGCCCCGTAATCCCCATAGTATCAAGAATATAGCGCCCCCCAAATCGAGTTGAAAATGAGCCAATCTGGTTAAAATTAACGGTACCGTCTGTCATTTTAACCATTGCATCAAAACCACTCATAATACCGATCCCTTTTACATTCAAGTTATCTGGCTCAATATTGATATTCACACTCCCTAAAGCAATATCCGTTCCTCTCCCCCATGCATAAATAGCATGTGAAGTCCCCTTAATTTCCCCTACTGTCATGCTAATAACGGCATTTTGAGCACGAAGAGCAGGTATATTCTTAAAATCTGAAGCTACTAGATTAATTGTTCCACCATTTCTTACATACGCCCCATACGCAGATATTTTATCTGGATCATCGCCATAAACTGTTATCTGAGACGCATTAACAATAGTGCCTGCTTTTTCTACATATATAGCTGCAATAGGTGCAATATGAGCAGACGTCTCTTGAGAACTTTTTAAGTAATAGATTTTATCTGCGAGAAAGTGTGTTTTTCTATCATCGCATTTATAAAATGCCCCTCCTGCATCACTTGAAGATCCTGCAGCATTAACATACGTAACCTGCAAAAAATAAAGAATAGCTGTTGTAACGTTGCATAAAAATACATATTTATGAAATACATAAATCATAACTCTTGCCGCCTCCTATTCCCCTACTTCTATTCATTGAAGAATAATATCTATATTTAAGCTAATAAAGTTCTCAAAATACAATAAATATAAAATGAAATATTTAATTTAATACTTAATATAACACTATATACTTATATATAAGTTATATATAAGTTACTATATAGTTTATGTATCGCTAAAAAAGGTGGCGCAATCCAGCAGAGAAACTCGTTCCAGAAAAACCAATTTTCTTAAATCTATGCTGATAAGTGACATCTCCACGAAGAGAAAGTTTTGATGAGAGACGGGCATTAAACCCAACCCCTGCTTCCAAAGAAGAACCAAAGGAACCTAACTGAAAATCGTTTTTAAAAGAAACGAATTGCTTATCTTCAAAACTATGCAAATAAGAAAGCTTACTATAAAAAGAAACTTCACGTCCCTCTTCCACAACACCTAACGTCTTGCTTAAACGCCCACCAACACGCCCCACCCATTGATGAAATTTTCCT
>NZ_JBHIND010000087.1:0-2262 GCF_042194695.1 Bartonella sp. CM86QHHN | reverse complement strand
GCAGAAGGTGTTGTCATTACCATGAGAGGACTATGCAAAGGCTTTGAAATGGCAGAATGGCAACCGGGCAGCAAAGCAACATCCACAACTACCTTCACATTGCAGTATTTCAAATATGTCCAGAAGGACGTTGAAATCGTTGAGATAGATGTCCTCAACTTGGTGAGAAAATTCAATGGCGTCAATCAACTCGCAGACCATAGAGACAACATAGGATTATAAAAATGACAGTCCAAACAAGCATTACACATAAATTATTGATACCTGTTACTTTTGAAGGAAAAGAGCACACCGAAATTACTTTACAGCGCCCCAAAACAAAAGATGTGCAAGCAATCGACAAAAAAGAAGGCATAGAGCAAACAATCGCTATGATCGCACGTCTTTCTGGATGGGCACATGAAGCGGTTGGAGAACTCGATATTAATGACTTGTCGAGCATTGGAGAGATTTTGGAGTCTTTTATCAAGCGGCGGGATACCTCGACTGGGAAACCGCCGCTAAACTCATAGCCGATATTACCATTGTGTTCCATTGGTCCCTTTCAAAGATGATGGAAATGGAACCGCAAGAACTCATATTCTGGCGAAATCAAGCAGCAGAAAGGTATAAGATAAAATGAGTGAAAAAGTTGCTGATGCAAAGGTGAAACTGTCTCTTGAAGACAAACTCACCGCACCTCTCAAACATCTTCAAAAAAAATTCGATACATTGTCAAAAACACTCTCACATAGTTTGGGTATTGTGCGCTTTTCTGCTGCTGTCAAAAACATGACAAAAAGCCTTCATGGCGTTCAAAGTGCTCTTAGCACAGCGGCAAGTCGTGCTTCAGTCTTTACCGGTGTCTTAGGGCTTGCTGGTGGTGGTCTTGTGGCAAGTGTAGCCGCCCTCACCATGAAAACCATGCATCTGGGAGATAGTCTTTATCACGCATCACACCATTTAAATATGAGTGTTGCATCACTTCAATTATGGGGTGATGCAGCCGATAATTCAGGCACTTCTGCCGAACTTTTTCAACAATCCTTAGCGGTTTTAAATAGGCGTTCAGCACAAGCATATGCCGGACAAAAAAGAGGCATGATGGGCTTTGAAGCACTTGGCATTTCTGTCAAAAACACTTCTGGAAAACTCAAATCCACTTCTGTCTTGTTAGAAGAAATTACCGACAAGATGAGTAAGATGAAAAGCCAAGCACAAAGACAGCATATTGCCGCTCTGCTGTTTGGGGGCGATGGTAAAGAAATGGCGACCATGCTTGCACAAGGCATGGCACCCATTAAAGAGCTGTTTGCAAAGGCGCGAAAAGGAAAATGGCTGATAGGTGCCGATGTTGCACGCTATGCAGCAGATTTAAGTGACAAGCTTGGTGCTTTTAAGAAAAAAATAGGCGGTATCGCGAGCTTTATTGGCGCGCGTTTCATGCCCGTGATTAATGATATGATTGACGGTTTTTCAAAGTTGATTGATGAAAACCGCGACCTCATTCAAACAACCGTTGCGAGCTGGGCAAAAACCTTAAAAAAAGTCTTTAATGATTTGCTTAATCCTACCTCTGATTTAAGAAAAGGCATCAGTGATCTCACAGAGAGGATTAAAGGCTGGTTCCAATGGATGGAGCCGTTGATTGGTGAAATAACCCTTTTCAAGGTAGGACTTGTGGCACTTGGTTCGTTCATTTTTGGTCCACTCATTGCCGCGTTAGCCGCAGCGGGAGCAGCGTTTGTCACACTTGGCTATGCAATCATGACCACACCTATCGGCTGGATACTTGGTGGTATTGCAGCAGTTATTGCACTGTGTAAATACTGGGATGAAATAGATTTCCGGTTGGTTGCATCATTAGCTGTAATTGGTGCAGCGTTTGTTAAGCTTGGTATCATCATGATGTCCTCTCCTATCACTTGGGTAATTGGTGGCATTGTTGCGCTTATTGCTGTTCTATATGTGCTTTACAAATATTGGGACAAAATAAAAAGCTTGTTGGTAGCATCATTAGCTGTAATTGGTACAGCATTCGCCGCGCTTCGCATCGTCATGATGTCTACTCCCATAGGCTGGATAATAGGCGGCATTACAGTGCTTATTGCTACTGGATATCTACTCTACAAAAACTGGAATACCGTAATAAGCTTCTTAGGAAAGCTATGGAATTCTTTTTACAGCTTATGTAGTAACATTTTCAATAACCTCTTTACGCTCTTTAAAAACTTTTCACCACTCTATTGGATAGCAAAAGGCATAAATGCATTGATTAAATGG
>NZ_JBHIND010000021.1:0-1850 GCF_042194695.1 Bartonella sp. CM86QHHN | reverse complement strand
GCTTGAGGCTAAAAATACAGGCTATGCGAGTTGGTGCCATGGGTATTTGGATGAAACTATGAATCAAAAGGTTCAAGATGCATTGTTTCAAAAAGATCCCAAAAAACGGGCGCAAATGTATGCTGATTTACAACGTGATTTTATGCAGAAAGGGCCTTATGCTTTTATCTATCAGACATATGTTTCTGTAGCGATGACACCTGATGTCAAAAAATGGGTTTGGAATAGTGCACCACGTATTTTTTATAGTGCAATTGAAAAATAAGAAGGTATCAAGTTTATAAAATATAAAAAACATGGTCATGATATATTTGATGTATTGCAAAGCTCTTTAATACTTTGCAATACGTTGAATTCTATCGGGAATGGATTACTATGTTGTGTAGAGAATTTTGTTTCAAAACATTCTATTGGGAAGAGAGGTTATTTATCTCGATAAATTCTACGTGTATAGATATTAATATTTGATGTTTCAATTTATATGTATAGAAAGTAATAAATTTGTTTGTTGCAAAAGACAGGTGTAACGAATAAAGCAAAGTTTAGTGTTTCTGAAAAAATGGGGACTTTATAAAATGTTTTGGTGAGAAAAACTGTTGTATGCGGGTACGCGGGGAAACATCAAGCTACTCTTCTCATACCTCAGGTTACATTCCTTATGACTTAAAATATGATAATCTATAGGTTCGAAGCTGTTATTTGATACGGAGTTATAATAAAGTTCGAATTTTCTTCTGAAGAAGGGTGAAAATGGTTACGAAAAAATTTATTCAGGATCATCAAAATATCAAATTGTTTTGAGGCTTTTGAAGCAATTAGAGTAGCGCTTTGATGATACTTTTTAGAAAATCGCAAGAAGAAACTTGAAAAAGAAATCTTTTTAATGAAGCAAGGAAGGATTTTGGTCTGATATGCTCTGAATTATAAGTGCCGTGATGTCGTGTGCTATTGTGCGTGATAGCTTCATTTTAATCAGATCGTTTTGCGTTGCATATGTTCGTTTGTTCTATACGTATTTGGGAGGGAAGGAGCTTTTGAAAAGTGGCTGCTGCTTTTAGAGATTTTGATATTTTACCTCTAGGAGGCGTGTTTTCTAAGCATGATCTTATCATTTTTGCATGTTGTCACATGGGAAGTTATACAATAACCTTAAATCTTAAAAGGAAAATTCTATGAACGGGAAAAGAAAAATATTGAAAAAGGGCAGTTCTTTTGTTTCTGCTGTTCTTGCAATGGGGATGTTTGTGCAACAAGTTTCAGCGAAAACACCTGCCGATACGCTTGTGATGGCTTGGAATCTTGATACAATAAGTACATTTGATCCCGCACAAATCAATGACCGTTATGGTAATGAAGTTCTTGTTAATGTTTGTGATAATTTAGTCGTTTCTGCTACAGATGATGCTGCTAAAATGGTTCCTTCTTTAGCGAAGAGTTGGGATGTTTCAAGTGATGATCAGAGTACGGTGATTACTTTTCACTTGCGTGATGGTTTAAAGTTCAACGATGGTCGTCCTGCGAATGCTAATGATCTTATTTGGAGCATGAAGCGGGTTGTTCAATTGAAGATGGCTACTGCGGCGACATTTAATGAATATGGGATTACAGAACAAAACGTTGATGAGGCTTTTCAAGCACCGGACGACAAAACGGTTGTGATGAAATTTGATAAACCTTATCCAGCAGAGCTCATTCTTAGCCATTTTGCCACTAGTCGTACTCTTGCTTTGCTTGATCGCGAGACACTCATGAAACACGAAAAAAATGGTGATATGGGAAACCGGTATTTGGCAAGCCATTCTGCTTGCGTTGGTCCTTATCAGCTAGAGAGTTGGCGCCCTGGAGAAGGA
>NZ_JBHIND010000054.1:0-1724 GCF_042194695.1 Bartonella sp. CM86QHHN | reverse complement strand
GTCTCGGAAAGTTCCTGTTTTAGGGTTGAAAGAACGGTATTTTTTCTTGCAATAGTTAAGCCAATCAGATTCTAATGATTGTTGTACTGGCTCATATTCCACCGTTTGCGGAGCTTCATAAATTATCTGTTCTTGTGGAACCTGTTGATATACAATTTGATGCTGTGGTGCGGTTTGATAAACAACTTGTGGCTGTTCTGATTTTTTAAAAATTTTGCCGAGAAGTGCACCTGCTGCAAGAGCAAGAATGCCCATTGCTAAAGCTTCTCCTGAGTTATTTATATTAATACTACTGTGTTTTGTCTTTTTGCGCTCGACATAATGATATGTCTTGTGTTCAACATGATGGTGTTGTTGTGCTCCCCATTTATGGCTAACATAATGACGCGTGTGGGGGTTATCAAAAGAGTGATGTTCACTATGAGAAAAATGGGAGCTAAAATTGTGAGACGGTAAACCAGCCTCCCTTCTCATGTCATAGTTATGATACCATGCCATATCTGCAAGCGTTGGATTTAATGGCATCAAAACGGTTGCAGTAGACATTGCTGATAATACCGCTAATCTGAAGAGTTTTTTCATAATGATGCTCCTTGTGTCAATTCGTATTTTTCACATCCTACACGTTTCAAACTGAATAGAGACTGAACAATTTTGGACTTTATTGTGACAAAAAAATAAAAATTCATTTAGTTAAAACTATTATCAATACAATAAAATAAAATCATGACAGAATTTTGATTTCAATTAATGTACTCTTCTTAAGATTAATTAAGCAGCTTGTATTTAGAGCACCAGATTTTTTACTATTGGTTATAAATTATTTATTGATGAGTAATTTTTTATTGCTTGATACAATATGAATTGAACAATAGGTGTATGAACAAAAGTTATCGTTTTTTATTATAGGCTTATGGTGCTAAGATAGAACCTTATTTGTGTGATTGAATACAGTCCTGTTTGACCACTCTCTTGTGAGGCTAAATATTGAGTTCGATATCATATTATAACTGTATAAATATAATATATTGCGGGAACTTTTTTTGATATATGGGAAACATTCTTGTTGGGATATGGCTGTTAGTTTGACAGTATTGGCATAACAAAATGCATTTGACACAAGATTGCTGATGAGACGCCTGAAGGCACGTGGGCGTGCTTGTATTGGTGTAGGGCTTTCAATGGTGTAGGAAAATTGACGTTTGTGAAGATGCACATCGGTAGAGAATTTTTGCATAAGAGCATTTAAATCAAAAGTTTTAACACACTCACTTTCTTCACTACGGGCAAAAGCAAGGTAATCTTCTAACATGTTTTGCGTGTCGCTCACATCTTGTTCAAGCAGCTTGATATCAAAGTCAGTATTTGCTAACGCTTGCTGAAGTTTAAAACGGGTGAGAATGGTTCTTAAATCATGGCTTACACCCGAAAGCATCGTGGTGCGTTGTTCGATATAGTTAGAAGATGGTGAGTGTGTGTATTTTGCTGGACATGAGTTTAGGGTTTTACATACACTGGGGCATTCCCCTGGTCATGTTATTTATTTCAATGAAAAAGAGCGCTTAGCCCTCTTGGGTGATGTTCTCTTTCGTGGTTCTATTGGACGTACGGACTTCCCCTTCTGTTCTTATGAAAAATTGATACAATCTCTTCGAGAAAAAGTTTTACCCTTAGGCGATGATGTTTGTTTTATCTGTGGGCATGGTCCCAAAAGTAGCATAGGC
>NZ_JBHIND010000037.1:0-1657 GCF_042194695.1 Bartonella sp. CM86QHHN | reverse complement strand
AGGGGTTGGCATTCCACATTCTAACAAGGCTTTTCCTACCTCAGTAAAATCAGTAACACCATTTTTCTCCCACGTAGCTATCTCTCCTAGAGGAGGTTTATCGATATTACATCCAGTTACACTCACCAAAACTATTCCACTTAATAACTTTAAAATGTGTTTCATTTTTTACTCCATGATTTACTTAAAGGAAATTGTTCACGATGAGATGAGCCATAAAACTTTTGGCATTTTGGACCCACATCTCCAAGACAGGTATGGGAGCTTATGGGATTCATGATCACTCTCCACCATTCTGTCCACCAGTTACTACCAGCAGATATTGTCTCATAAGCATAGCCATTGCCACCAATAATTCTGCTTACAACGTCAAATCTATGCCCATCAAAACCAATAGTGGTTTGTTTGCCACCACTCACATAACCTAACAAACCGGATGCCGCCAAAACATTAGCCGCTGGTCCATGGAAACTGATCGTTGTATTGCCTGCTACATCATTTACACCTTCTTGTTTGAAAGAATTCATCATATTAAAGCCTGTCAAACTGCCACGACTATGGGCATCAAAATGCAATCCCGTGTTACCATAGCGAGACATTAGATCTTTTGCTTCTTGTGTTGAATTGGTCAAACCCAAAAAGTTATTTTCCATAAACTTCTGATAACCCGCGACCAGAAGTTCTGAAATAGCAGAATCGGCTTGAGGGAACACAACAAAATAAAGCGGTTCATTTTTATCCTTCGCATGTTGAACCGCATAAACAGCAGCTTCCTCTGGTGGAGTAAAGATGCCATTAAAGGACACATGCACCTTGCCATCAGCACCCTCTTGTAAATGCTGCTTTTCTTCATCCGTTAAATAATGTGCGTGAGGAAACAATCGCGCCATTCCAAGTGAAGGCAAGGATAGCGGATTGTTAATCATCACAAACAGCAAAACTTAAGGCTGGCATTTGCGACTATTTTTATATTTTTTACAAAACGGGCTGTTCAAGCGCTTCTTGACACTGCGCTGTGGAACAACAGCGCCTGGACGACAAATGGGCAAGTTTTCAGCTTTATGATTTCCACACCAGCCTCCCCCCACATCATATTTATAGCGAAATCCCGCTTGGAGCATGCAAGCATCAATGGTTGCATTTGCATTATTACTGAGCTTTCTACTTTCTGGATCCTTATCATAAGGGGTTGGCATACCGCATTCTAACAAGGCTTTTCCTATCTCCGTAAAATCTGCTCCTGGCTTCTCCCATGCCCCTATAGAAGATATGGGAGTTTTATTAAACTGGCACCCAGCTATACTCAATAGAGTTATCGCACTTAATAATTTTAAGATTTGTTTCATTTTTTACTCCATGATTTACTTAAAGGAACTTGTTCACGATGAGATGAGCCGTAAAGCATGTTGCACATACGCCCCACATCTCCAAGGCAAGTATGGGAGCTTATGGGATTCATGACCACTCTCCACCATTCTTTCCACATGTTACTACCAGCAGGGAGTGTCCCGTAGGTATAGCCATTGCCACCAATAATTCTGCTTACAAAGTCATATCTATTCCCATCAAAGCCAATAGTGGTTTGTTTGCCATCACTCACATAACCTAACAGACCGGATGCAACTAAAACATTAAAGGCTGGTCCATAGAAATTGAT
>NZ_JBHIND010000066.1:0-1398 GCF_042194695.1 Bartonella sp. CM86QHHN | reverse complement strand
TGATAGCCATTGTTTAAAACGCAAGTAACGCATTCCACCGCCTTCAAAACGGCGCGATTGAAAATTCACGGTACCACTGAATATGTCACCCTCGGCATTGCGAAACGCCCACCCCGTTTTGGTACCTAGATCAAAACAAAGAATCGTGTTAATCACCGCTCATCTCCATACAAAATGTGTTTTATAAGGTTGTTTTTTTCTGAAAAGTAGAAAGAGAAAGGCGTATGAAATATGCTTAATGAAATAGAAAATGCTTGGCATTTGATTAATAACAGTACTGTCATATCTACCATTATTGCTACGCTTTTTATCAGTATTGGAGGTTTTTTGTTTAAGTATTTTAAACTTTGTAAAAGAAGAAAAGCTTCAGAACAAAAGCTAACTGTGACAAGTGATCCAATAATATTTCTACCAAGGTTAGAGCGTAAAGAACCGCGTAAAATCCCCTTAATTTTTATACCCTTAATCATTAAAAACCCTACAAAAAAAGATATTAGAATCAAACAAATACGTCTTATTGAAGAAAGCCCTTTTGAACTTATTGCTGCTATGGTATGTAATCCCATTTCTATTGGATTTTCTAGAATGGATCCTAAATGTATCTCTTTCGAAAGAAATTTGATAAAACCGCAACGTAGTATACAATATTTTAAAAAGGGACGTTTTATAAATCCACCATCAGAACAGTTGTTAGAGTTATTTAATCTAAAAAGCCGCAGTGAGTTGTCATTAACACTATATATTTCCCCTCTAAGCTCAAATGATATAGTTGACCCTGAATTTTTCATAAGGCATACTGCACCGTATAATCCAAAGAAAACAATCGAAGTGAGCTTTTGTCCTGTTAGCTTCGACGGATTAAAGACATGGGAAATGTTTTTTGAAATTGCTGATTAAACTGTATATCTTGTGGTTTAATTCTTTCTATTTTTTTGTGTAAACTTGCAATCTGTCCATCAATAGAAGTTACCTGTTTATTTATTAATGTTTCTTGATTTTTAATTATTGTGTCCTTTTCCCTAATTATTTCATCTTGTTCATCTATCTGTTCTTGTAGGTCAGAAGCCTTGAAATAATAGTGTAAAGTAAACAGTGAGACCACAATAATTGGAATGTTATTGATGATATGACCTATGACAAATGACATTACATCTTCCATCTTTCTCTCCTCACTTACCCTTCTTCTTACTCTTCTTATTCTTATGAGGCGGCGCTTTTACTGCTTCATCACGCTGTTTAAGCTCTTGCTTCAGTTCTTCAATTTCCTCGTCGTCATGTTCTTCTATCTTTTGTTTAAGTTCTTTAATTTCCGTATCACGTGATTGCACATCTGCTTTTAGTGCCTGTATCTTTTCACTTTTCCGTGTAAACTCTTCTCGATACGCATCTATACTTTGT
>NZ_JBHIND010000019.1:0-1393 GCF_042194695.1 Bartonella sp. CM86QHHN | reverse complement strand
TTGTTATGGCTATAAAGCTGATGGAAGCCGCGATGTTTCTTTAGATATAGCCAATGGCAAGGATCGCCAGATTGGTTCAGAAGCTTTGGAGAGCGTTCCTGGTCTTGTCCAAGCGGGTGGCACGTTGAATTTGGTGGTTGATCAACTCAATAACACGGCAGCGGAAGGTTCGATTACAGGGGATGCGCATTTTAAAGCACAAGCAGTTGAAGGCAATCCACTGGAGTCCTTAAGTGGTTTAACCGGAGCTGGCGCTCTCTTTACACCAAAAGTGGATCTCAATAATGCAGGAGAACTTGCTGAGGGGCTCCCTTTACCAAAACCCCAATCGGGGGGTGTTGGGGGCACGCTACCCAATCAAAATTTCATTTATGAAACGCGGGCAGAATTTCTTGATGTCGGCAAGTTTTATGGCTCAGCTTATTATTTGAACAGAATTGGTTACAATCCTGACAGAGAGATTTTTTTCTTAGGCGATGCTTATTTTGAAAAGGAATTGATTGAAAAACAAATGCGTGATCTTGTGGGTCAAGGTTTGGGCAAAGGTTCCTTTATTCCTGGAAGTGATGCCATTGAACAAGTCAAAACCTTGCTGGATGTCGGGGCAGACTATGCAAAAGCACACAATCTCCCTTTTGGTGAGGCTTTGAGTGAAGAACAATTGGCATCCCTAGAAGCCCCGATGGTGATTTATGTGCGCCAACAGGTCAAAGGCATGGATGTTTATGCACCGGTGCTTTATATCCCCGAAAAAGACAGAGCCTCCTTTGTTTCTGCTGGAGCTTTGATCATGGGCGATGATGTGAATATCACCAGCCAGAATACGAGCAATTCCACGATAACCAATTCAGGGCGGATTGCGGCAAATCACCAATTGCATGTGCATGGCGGGGATATCTTTAGTCAAGGAGGGCATTTTGCGGCGGGTGGTGATGCTATTTTGCTTGCGGAGAAGAATATTCGTTTGGATGCAGGGCGCACAACGGTTGACGGCGTGGAGACCGTATTAAACACCGAGGCACTTTCTGCTGGTGGTAATGCAACGGTGATTGCCAAACAAGATATCACCGCCTCAGGGGTGGGGATCACTACCGGGGGTGATCTTGCCATGGCTACAGAACAAGGTAACTTGACGATAGGTTCAGCAGAAACCCATTACCATGATGAACACGGTGATGCTACCATGCATCATAAATCAGAAGTCAACTCTGGAGGCTCAACAACGCTTTCCTCTGGAAAAGATTTGAATATTTTAGGCTCTGATGTTCAAACAAAGGATAAACTTCTCTTACAAGCTGAGAGCAATGTTTCTATTGATGCCACACGCAACAGCATGGACAATCAGAGTGGGAGTGAAACATCTCATGTTGCTTTACACAATGGCTCTCATTTA
>NZ_JBHIND010000028.1:0-1369 GCF_042194695.1 Bartonella sp. CM86QHHN | reverse complement strand
GCCACATAGCATGGATTCTTTGTTGCGAACTTACGAACCAGATTTAGAGAGCCCCATTAAAAAGGTTGCTTAAGTAAAAAATATGCCCCTCCCCGTTCTCAAAATGGGGAGGTGGTTAAGAAGGCAATAAAATTAAGGTGCGCTATACCAAGTTGATCGTCCACCACCATGACGTATCAAAAGACCTTTTTCAACTAATGATGTAAAAGTTACTTTAAGTGTATTAGGGCTTGCACCAACCTCACGCACCATATCGCGGGTTGTAACACGTCCGTGATTACGCACATAATCAAGAATATTAAGAGCCAATTCAGATAAGGAAAAAAGAGCATTTTTTTCACTCTCTATTTTTATTTCTAATTGGCGTTTTTGTTTTTGTAGAGCACGTAAAAAAAAGAGTATCCAAGGCTCCCAATTGGGTGTTTTAGTATAAATTGTTTTTTGAGTTTGATTTAAAGCTAAGTAATAGCTTTCTTTATTATTCTCAATAATGCTTTCAAGTGATGAATATGGTACATAAACATAACCTTTTTGTAACAAAAGAAGGGTGGTTAAGATACGGCTTAAACGTCCATTTCCATCTTGAAAAGGATGAATAGCTAAAAATGTTACATTAAAAATACCAATCGTAAGTAAAGGATGAAGATCCTTTAATTCATTGGTTTTATTGAACCAAGTAATAAGCTCTTGCATTCGGTATGGTGTATCAAATGGTGTAGCTGTTTCAAAAACAATGCCAACCATTTTCCCTTGAGAATTAAATGCTGCTACATCATTGCGTAAAGTCTTATATTCACCTCGATGTCGTTGATCTTTCTCACTATTACACAAAAGATCACGATGAAGTTGTTTAATATGATTTTCAGTAATAGAAATATCACTCCAAGATTGAAAGATTGTTTCCATAACCTTGGCATAACCGATAACTTCTTGTTCATCACGACTCTTGAAACGTTTAATTTCTAAGTTTACCAAAAGCTGTTCGATTTCGCGGTCTGTTAACTTACTCCCTTCAATGCGTGTGGAAGATCCAATACTTTCAACAGTAGCAATATGACGAAGAGCGTTCAATCGCTCAGGTGCAAGAGTACCAAGGGCGCGCCATGCCCCTTTGAACTCATCAATCTCAGTAATGAGAGCCAACAATTCTTGTGTAACTTGAAGTGTATCTGTTTTCATACCGGAATATATACCCGATTATACCCGATTGTCAATCATTCGTAACACCGTAAACTCTTACTTCTTATGGCAGAGAAAAAGGCAAGGAGCAACTATGAATAAGAAAACGCGTAAGGGTCTATCGGTTCGTGCGTTTGCGAAGAAGATGGGTGTTTCACATAATGCAGTGGTTTCTCGGATAAAGACAGGT
>NZ_JBHIND010000095.1:0-1357 GCF_042194695.1 Bartonella sp. CM86QHHN | reverse complement strand
GCATGATGAACCTGAATCGCCAGCGGCATCAGCACCTTGTCGCCTTGCGTATAATATTTGCCCATGGTGAAAACGGGGGCGAAGAAGTTGTCCATATTGGCCACGTTTAAATCAAAACTGGTGAAACTCACCCAGGGATTGGCTGAGACGAAAAACATATTCTCAATAAACCCTTTAGGGAAATAGGCCAGGTTTTCACCGTAACACGCCACATCTTGCGAATATATGTGTAGAAACTGCCGGAAATCGTCGTGGTATTCACTCCAGAGCGATGAAAACGTTTCAGTTTGCTCATGGAAAACGGTGTAACAAGGGTGAACACTATCCCATATCACCAGCTCACCGTCTTTCATTGCCATACGGAACTCCGGATGAGCATTCATCAGGCGGGCAAGAATGTGAATAAAGGCCGGATAAAACTTGTGCTTATTTTTCTTTACGGTCTTTAAAAAGGCCGTAATATCCAGCTGAACGGTCTGGTTATAGGTACATTGAGCAACTGACTGAAATGCCTCAAAATGTTCTTTACGATGCCATTGGGATATATCAACGGTGGTATATCCAGTGATTTTTTTCTCCATTTTAGCTTCCTTAGCTCCTGAAAATCTCGATAACTCATTAAAGCTAGCGGCCGCTAGCTTATCGATGATAAGCTGTCAAACATGAGAATTTAGCCCGCCTAATGAGCGGGCTTTTTGTTGTGATCCGCGTTGCTGGCGTTTTTCCATAGGCTCCGCCCCCCTGACGAGCATCACAAAAATCGACGCTCAAGTCAGAGGTGGCGAAACCCGACAGGACTATAAAGATACCAGGCGTTTCCCCCTGGAAGCTCCCTCGTGCGCTCTCCTGTTCCGACCCTGCCGCTTACCGGATACCTGTCCGCCTTTCTCCCTTCGGGAAGCGTGGCGCTTTCTCATAGCTCACGCTGTAGGTATCTCAGTTCGGTGTAGGTCGTTCGCTCCAAGCTGGGCTGTGTGCACGAACCCCCCGTTCAGCCCGACCGCTGCGCCTTATCCGGTAACTATCGTCTTGAGTCCAACCCGGTAAGACACGACTTATCGCCACTGGCAGCAGCCACTGGTAACAGGATTAGCAGAGCGAGGTATGTAGGCGGTGCTACAGAGTTCTTGAAGTGGTGGCCTAACTACGGCTACACTAGAAGAACAGTATTTGGTATCTGCGCTCTGCTGAAGCCAGCTACCTTCGGAAAAAGAGTTGGTAGCTCTTGATCCGGCAAACAAACCACCGCTGGTAGCGGTGGTTTTTTTGTTTGCAAGCAGCAGATTACGCGCAGAAAAAAAGGATCTCAAGAAGATCCTTTGATCTTTTCTACGGGCCCTTCTGCACAAGGGGAATT
>NZ_JBHIND010000029.1:0-1355 GCF_042194695.1 Bartonella sp. CM86QHHN | reverse complement strand
GCGTGATGAAGCAGTAAAAGCGCCGCTTCATAAGAATAAGAAGAGTAAGAAGAAGGGTAAGTGAGGAGAGAAAGATGAGTTTAGTAGCAATTATTACGTTTTTTACTACCAATGCGGTTATGTTCTTTTGTGTTATCGCTATGTTCTTTTTTGTTTTGCTCTATCGCAATAGAGAACAAGAGCTCAAAACAGAACTGAAGGAAAAAGATATATTAATTGTAAAGTTAAATATGTCAATTGAAGAGTTGAAAAAGAAAGTACAAGAAAGAAGAGTTATAGGAACCTTTGGAGGTTATGATTCATGAAAAAGAACAAACTAATAAATACTTTTATC
Organism: Bartonella sp. CM86QHHN; assembly: GCF_042194695.1. NCBI lineage: Bacteria > Pseudomonadati > Pseudomonadota > Alphaproteobacteria > Hyphomicrobiales > Bartonellaceae > Bartonella > Bartonella sp. CM86QHHN. Next base: position 1,021 of record NZ_JBHIND010000029.1, on the reverse strand, counting down.
TTCTCACCTTAATAGGTGAGAAGATAAGTAAAACCTAATTCCCAATCTTATAAGATTATCATCGTTGATGACTTAATTTTCGAAAAAAGCTGGGCCAAAAGCGAACTTCAAGTGTTTTATGTGGGTCATATGATGAAGTATGTTCTAAGATAAAGATCGGAACGGATAGTTTATCATGATTTTCTGTTTCTATGGAGCGAATTTTTAATTCCCATTGAAAACTATCCCCACCATTCACTGTAAATAGGTCAATTCCTCTTTCTAATACGTTGTTTTGGATGACAGGATTTGTTGTAACGGGAGTTATTAAATCGATACATTTGGGAGATGTTTTAAGAATGCTTCTTGGAGAGCTTTGAGAGTATGGATAAGGAGTTGGATAGAATGCTTGAACGAATTCGAAAGGGCTATTTTCATCTATTCGTATATAGTTCATTTTCATTGGTCGGTCTGTGGGGTTTTTGATGGAAAATTCTATGAGAATACCTTCTGGTGATAGATCTTCAGGTTTAAGATTAAAGATCTCAACTTTCATCTTTGGTCCTAAACCTTCTGCTATGTTTTCTGTCCACAAAGTTTCTAAGGAATTTCTTATCATTTGGGGAAGGTCTTTTTTCAATATACTTTGTCTTTTGAATGTTGCGAGTTCTGTTTCAATGTTATTCAATTTATTGTTCATGTTAATTGTAATGTCAGTTAATTCTACAAAATTTTCTTGCATATTTCTCATATCTCTTTCTCCTCCGCTTTGGGAAAACAGTAATTTTATAAAATACGTTTTGTATGGAGAGGCGCGGTGAATAACACGATTCTTTGTTTTGATCTAGGTACCAAAACAGGGTGGGCGATACGTGGTGCAAGTGGTGACATGTTCAGTGGTACCGTGAATTTTCAATCACGCCGTTTTGAAGGCGGTGGAATGCGTTATTTGCGTTTTAAACAATGGCTATCAGAAATAAAGCAGACAGCAGGTCAAATTGACGCGGTGTATTTTGAAGAGGTGAGGCGTCATAAAGGTACA
>NZ_JBHIND010000103.1:0-1292 GCF_042194695.1 Bartonella sp. CM86QHHN | reverse complement strand
GAGATAATGCTATCCATAAATCGCATAAGAAGTTGGTATCTATCTTCATTGTACACCTCCATGGATTTGTTCTCTCAAACATGCCAATCCTCTCGATGTGATTTTCGTTGAAGGGAGCACCTTTTCTGTACCATCCGGTCTTTGAATGGTGATAGCAGGGCAGTCCATGAATCCTTTCTTGATCTTGTCCTGATAAGGTAACAGAGGCGCCCCTGGAGCCCGTCGATAGACCCAGTCATGTTTACGCAAGTAATCAGTTAAATCCTTTGGTCTTACTTCCAACATCTTTGCTGCTTCAATAAGACCGAATAAACCATCAGAGCGCTTTAAGCCATCCAAAGCTTTTGCTTTTGGTGTCAATTCTGCAATCACATGATCTTTATGTTCTATTTGGCTTTGTAGATGATTCAAAACACCAAGCAATGCTTCCGGTTTGGAATAGTCAACTTGTGATGCAGTTATCTGTGGTGTTGCTACTTGCTTCAAAAGCCGTTCACATTTGATAAAGTATAAACGAGCTTCTCTACCTTTCTTATTGTTCTCAAGCATAGAAAGCTCTTTTGCTACATTTAGTGTAAGATAATATTCTTTTAACACTACATTTTGACGTTCGCCAGTTTTGGCGAGCGTTAAAATATAATCTATTCCCTCTTCTAAATTGTATTTGATAATACGGTCTTTAATCCAATTGGAAAAGTCTCGTTTTGCCTCTAAGAATGTGTGCAGATTACGTGCATTTACTGTTTGAACAATTTCCTGTCCAACAGTTTGTTCCGATATCGGAATAAGAGTGTTCATTGTGAACTCCTTATGGTTAAATGTTTTCATTGACACCTTAGAAAGGTATCGGGCGCTGAAAACACGGCCATAAGTCCGTCGTTATGCTTTCCCCCGAAAGGGTATTTTATGGCATAACCACACCCGACAAGACCAGTATACGCCATACGCATATAATGAGTCAAAGCCTTCAATGTACGGAAAAAGATTGTATCGGCAATCCATCCGCTTATGGTTTTAAGGTGTTTTCAGGCACCTGATTCGAAGATACCTATTACTGTAGAATTGTCAAGTAATAAAAATTACTTTTTGCTAAGAAAACGTTTCACATACTGTACAGTGTACATATTGAAATCATTATTTATCAATGAGTTATGTGTACAATGTACAGTCAAATTGAAAATTCTGTCGCTAGCGATAGTTCGCGCTCGTCCGCCCCGCAATGAAGCCAACCCGCTGGGAAGTACCTTTTGAATTGATTTTATTGTATTTTTTCTGGAAAAAGCGAAGCATTA
>NZ_JBHIND010000070.1:0-1179 GCF_042194695.1 Bartonella sp. CM86QHHN | reverse complement strand
TCCAAATTATCCAACTAAGCTTCAAACACTAGAGCAAGCACTGAGTGTTCTTGGCAAGCAAGTCGTTATTACAATCAAAAATGCGGCTTAACTTCCTCCCCACTTTTAAAATGGGGAGTTATGTTTTTAAATCTAAGCAGCTTTTACGACAGATCTTGCTAGAACCTGTTTTGCTTCTTTAATAAGGGCTTTGTATTTTCTGTTCTCTTCATCTACTCTGAAGGCATCAAGAAGACGCATATGAATAGGACCTAAAAGATATAAAACTTTTTCGCCAGCGTTCATACCTTCCCAATAACTTGGCAAATCAAAGCGCGTATCATTATCATAATCAACAGCTTGGTTTTTTAGTTTCTTTTCACACTCAATAAAGTAACGACGAGCTTGTCTGCCTTTCTCATTGCGTTCAACCATGGAAAGCTCTTTTGCCATGTCTAGAGTGAGGTGATATTCGATACTTGGACGACCACCTTTAGGTTTCGGTAAATTTTTACCGAAACTTATAACACCTTGATTTTCTTGAGAGGCATTAGGTTTTACTCTTTTTTGAGTAAAACTCACAAAGTCCTGATTTTCTTGAAAAGAATATTCTTCAACCCGTCGTGAAATCCAATCGTTGAAGCGTATATTAACTTCTAAAAACGTATGCAACTCGCGTGCATTGACAGTTTGAACTGTTTCTTTTCCAATAGTTTGTTCTGTAATTTTAATAAGAGTGTTCATGATGAATTCCTTGTTACTTAATATGTTTTCATTGACATTCTAAAAGAGTGCCGGGTGCTGAAAACACGGTAACAAGTCCGTCGTTACGCTTTCCCCATGAAGGTATTGTATAGCATAACTACACCCGACAAGATCGTTATATGCTACAGCATATAACGAGTCAAAATCTTTAATGTCTAGAAGATTAGTTATTTCGGCAACTAATCCGCTTGTTATCAAGGTGTTTTCAGGCACCTAATTCGATTATTCATATTGCTGTAATAATGTCAAGCGGCTTCCGATAATTTTTTGATCTCTTTATTGATCTCATCTATAAGAGGTTCGTAATTCAGAATGCTTTTCGGAATAGCACCACCGTAAACCCATGCTTTCACCTGCGCTTTGGTACTAAAATCCGCATTTTCTGGTGTGGTATAATACTGGCCGCCATCAAACTTTTCACACTCTCTTGTGCCG
>NZ_JBHIND010000078.1:0-1139 GCF_042194695.1 Bartonella sp. CM86QHHN | reverse complement strand
CATCAGAGCAAATCACAACGGGTGTAGAAAACCAACCTCCCATTCACGAGCAAGAGAACGTTCCCAAAAAAGCAAAACGAGTACAAGCTAATCGCGGTTGTCGATTGCCTACGGATTTTGAACCCGATTACGATTTTGCAATCGAAGAGGGCTTGCCTCCGGAGCGCGTCAAAGTCGAAATTGCAAAGTTTCGAGATTACTGGCGTTCAAAAGCCGGAGCAAATGCAACCAAAATCGATTGGCAAGCAACATGGCGTAACTGGGTGCGAAAAGCTATCGAGGATTTAGAAAAAACAAAAAACACGAACAACAATGGTGGAAACAATGGAAACTTTTCAAAAGATCAAAGAACTCGTGGTAGTACCGGAGAGACAATCCGTAATCTTATCGGTGCAACACAGCTTAGTGACGCCTCTACAAGATATCGTGCAACAGATAGAGCAATGTGTAACTCTGGAGTTCCCATGGACCTTGAGAAATGGCATTCAATTGACAAAAAACCTAGAGAAACAAGCCTTAGAAGCTTATCAGACTGTTCAAAACTTACTTACCGTGAAAGCGTCTGTTGAAGACATAGCAGAGGCTCTTGATGTTCTTGAAGGTGGTTTGACAATGCAAAAAGTTTCGAATGTAGAAGCGCGTGCAAAGGCTTATATCGCAGCTCTTAACGGCATTTCACTCTGGTCTTTATTGCAAGCTGTTAAAAATCTTATACGTGGTGAAGCAAAAGGCATGTCCACAACATTTGTGCCCTCATGCGCTGATCTAGCGCAGTATTGTCGTGATTTAGAAAGCAGGCTTTATGGTGTTGCTGAGAGAGTTTTTACAGCAGTTGAAAATACGCGTAACCTAGCCTTAGGAGGCAAGCGCATTTCATTCATGAGAATAGGAAAGCCTAGTGAAGAGTGTCATGACAGTAGCAATTCTAAAGCGGCTTAAAACAGCAAACTAGTGAAAAGTGCTGATCATTTTACGATTAGGCATGTATTTAAATCGATAAAAAGGTACCGTAGGAAATAAATATGTTTACAGATAAACAGCTAAGAGCCTTGTTTGGTATTATAACTTTTATATTTTTATGTTTTTTAGGAATTAAAAAAAATCCCTACTTTATTCAAAGTATTTTGATATTTGCATCT
>NZ_JBHIND010000090.1:0-1099 GCF_042194695.1 Bartonella sp. CM86QHHN | reverse complement strand
GCAACAATATCTACAAGTAAGAAACGATTACCTTTGTGCAAAGGGCTTGCCTAATGCGATTTATGACGAAATGCCATCATCATCTGATGATAAGGCAAGAGATAAATGGGTAGAATTTGCAACAGAGCAGTTTATAAACATGCAAGAGGCACTAAAAGAAGCCCAATGCCTCTATAGACAGTATAATCTTCATGCTGCGTTACAGTCCCTCGTTATAGAAGATCAAATGCTACCGCACCTTGTGAATTCATTACGCGTTGCTCTTAATGCTCTTCAGAAACATTTTGATCGTTAAATGACAATCTCTATTACGGTTTCATTATATAGTATATCCATTCTATGGTGTTGCAACGTTTCTTTAGTAATTCAATCGTTTCATAATAACCGTTTCTCACATTATATACTAGATCAGTAATTTGTTCTTCTAAGTCAAATTCAGGGTCCTTCGTAGTTTTAAGAAATTCTTTCGCATAATAAATCATTGGATTTTTGCTGTTATTTGATTCGTTATATGCCCACATAAAATACATTGGCTTCCAAAGATATTTCCTGCGTAAATGATCTATCACATTGGGTAGAGCCATGGGTAGATCCGTATGTGACATCAATATATTATAATCACCCCGCAATAAATTCACATAGCGTCCGCAATAAATAACCCATAGATGACGTTTCAATATAAAATCAGTTTCGGTGTATCCATGTCTGTGTGCATATTCTTTTGCTTCGAGTATCTTTTCAGAATGCGTAGAGCCAATATATGATTCACTCGCGTATTTGTTGTAAAGTTTATTATACTTCTCCATAGTATCTACACTTGTAAACATACGCGTCAATTTGTCTATAAATCCAAATGACGCTGATGCAGGTAGCGCTGATATAAAAAAGAAAGCTATAAATGTTATGATGCGTGTTATGGATAATGATTTCATCATTTTGAACCCTTAATTATTCATAAGCGCTGTTTAACCGATTCACTTTGAAATTATCAATATGTGTTATTTTTATGTTGACAAATTGTAGCAAATCGTATTTAATGACATTGCTGTACTTAGGCGTATTGTGTCTAGAGAGGGAAATGTACAGTTCAAAATCCCCG
>NZ_JBHIND010000082.1:0-1073 GCF_042194695.1 Bartonella sp. CM86QHHN | reverse complement strand
CTGCTTTCTGGATCGGTATAATAAGGTGTTGGCATTCCACATTCTAACAAGGCTTTTCCTACCTCTGTAAAATCTGCTCCTGGTTTCTTCCACGCTGCCACCTCTCCTAGAGGAGGTTTATCGATATTACATCCAGTTATAATTAACAAAGTTACAGTGCTTAATAATTTTAGAGTTTGTTTCATTTTTTACTCCGTGATTTACTTAAAGGAAATTGTTCACGATGAGATAAACCATAATCATATCTACATTGTGGACTCGCATCTCCAAGACAAGTATGGGAGCTTATGGGATTCATGATCACTCTCCACCATTCTTTCCACATGTTACTACCAGCAGGTATTGTCTCGTAGGTATAGCCATTGCCGCCAATAATTCTGCTTACAAAGTCATATCTATTCCCATCAAAACCAATAGTGGTTTGTTTGCCACCACTCACATAACCTAACAGACCGGATGCCGCCAAAACATTAGCCGCTGGTCCATAGAAACTGATCGTTGTATTGCCAGCTACATCATTTACACCTTCTTGTTTGAAAGAATTCATCGTATTAAAGCCTGTCAAACTGCCACGACTATGGGCATCAAAATGCAATCCTGTGTTACCATAGCGAGACATTATATCTTTTGCTTCTTGTGTGGAATTGGTCAAACCCCAAAAGTTATTTTCCATAAACTTCTGATAGCCCGCGACCAGAAGTTCTGAGATAGCAGAATCGGCTTGAGGGAACACAACAAAATAAAGCGGTACATTTTTATTCTCCGCATGTTGCTCTGCATAAACAGCCGCCTCATAGGGTGGTGTAAAAATGCCATTGAGGGACACATGCACCTTGCCATCAGCACCTTCTTGCAAATGTTGCTTTTCTTCATCCGTTAAATAATGAAACTTAGGAATATTTTGTCCACGAGCATCTCTTATAGGTACCCCATTTGCATCTATTTCATAGATTGTATTGCCATTTTCATCACGGTCGACCACGGCAATGGGGTGCTCTTTGATAAACATGGTTTTATAGGAATCATCGCTGTATTTAAACCCCTCTTCTAAGAGTTGCGTTACCATTTCACGG
>NZ_JBHIND010000044.1:0-1050 GCF_042194695.1 Bartonella sp. CM86QHHN | reverse complement strand
CCACCTTGAACGTGCATTAGCTTTAGCCAAAGAAGTAGCAAAGGTGAAGCAAGTGAGCTACGCTTTGATTGAACGGGTAGCAAAAGATTTTGATGATCACTCAGAGCTTTCTAGCGAGGAATAACCTCGCTCTTGGAAGGAGAGTTTATTTAAGTCTATTTAGAATAAAGAATAAATTGATTATTTTGAAAAAATTGAGGGGATTATGAATCATGAAATGGATAAAGAAAAAAAGTATGGGGGCAGCTGAGCCGGTGGAATTTAAAAGTCAAAAAGTTTATCAGGAAGATGAACTGTTTGAGCCCGAAACAGTTTCTTCTTGGAAAGAAGAAGGACAGATAGTAACGGGTACAAATGTGGAAAGAATGGTATCAGGAAGAGCACCTATTGGAGTCGATTTTAGACCTATTATGTTACATCCTGTGACACAAGAACAAGATAGTCCTCTCGTTGAGGTTCTCTACTCATTTTATCAAGGCAGGAGTTTGGTTGCTCCTATGAATCCAAAGACAAATTTTATCAGAAAAGTTATTTGTTGGATTTCAAAAAAAATTCCTAAGTAGGAAAAAAGAAAGAGTAATTATTGCAAATATTGAAATAATATCCCTAAAAGGCGCTCTCTAAACTTTAATGATCACCTCCTTTAATTCCATCATATATTGTAAATGCGAGATGATTGTACAGAGACAGATGAGAAAAGAGCTCCGTCAAGAACATATCTCTTATGATTTTATCAATCTCATCTCAATTCCATTGGCTAGAGTAGAAAAAGATTGATCATTAGAAACACTCATTATGAGTAAAAACACGCTGTGACTTATGGAGAAAAATTTATGAAAAGTTATACTTTATCAGATGTTGCACAATATGTTGATATGCATAGTCATGTTATTAATTTTGGTACTCAAGATAATGCACCTGATGATGTACGGATTAAAACAGCTGAGAACACTCTTGGTTTACAATTTACCTCTTCCTATAAGAATTTTTTAAAAAATTATGGAGGAGGAGAAATTGGAGGTGAAGAAATATTCAGTATTTATGAAATCT
>NZ_JBHIND010000016.1:0-1029 GCF_042194695.1 Bartonella sp. CM86QHHN | reverse complement strand
GTCAGCCCTTCTGATCAAGGGGAATTCGGAAATGTGCGCGGAACCCCTATTTGTTTATTTTTCTAAATACATTCAAATATGTATCCGCTCATGAGACAATAACCCTGATAAATGCTTCAATAATATTGAAAAAGGAAGAGTATGAGTATTCAACATTTCCGTGTCGCCCTTATTCCCTTTTTTGCGGCATTTTGCCTTCCTGTTTTTGCTCACCCAGAAACGCTGGTGAAAGTAAAAGATGCTGAAGATCAGTTGGGTGCACGAGTGGGTTACATCGAACTGGATCTCAACAGCGGTAAGATCCTTGAGAGTTTTCGCCCCGAAGAACGTTTTCCAATGATGAGCACTTTTAAAGTTCTGCTATGTGGCGCGGTATTATCCCGTATTGACGCCGGGCAAGAGCAACTCGGTCGCCGCATACACTATTCTCAGAATGACTTGGTTGAGTACTCACCAGTCACAGAAAAGCATCTTACGGATGGCATGACAGTAAGAGAATTATGCAGTGCTGCCATAACCATGAGTGATAACACTGCGGCCAACTTACTTCTGACAACGATCGGAGGACCGAAGGAGCTAACCGCTTTTTTGCACAACATGGGGGATCATGTAACTCGCCTTGATCGTTGGGAACCGGAGCTGAATGAAGCCATACCAAACGACGAGCGTGACACCACGATGCCTGTAGCAATGGCAACAACGTTGCGCAAACTATTAACTGGCGAACTACTTACTCTAGCTTCCCGGCAACAATTAATAGACTGGATGGAGGCGGATAAAGTTGCAGGACCACTTCTGCGCTCGGCCCTTCCGGCTGGCTGGTTTATTGCTGATAAATCTGGAGCCGGTGAGCGTGGGTCTCGCGGTATCATTGCAGCACTGGGGCCAGATGGTAAGCCCTCCCGTATCGTAGTTATCTACACGACGGGGAGTCAGGCAACTATGGATGAACGAAATAGACAGATCGCTGAGATAGGTGCCTCACTGATTAAGCATTGGTAACTGTCAGACCAATTTACTCATAGAATT